>CAIMEK010000214.1 GCA_903839965.1 uncultured Acetobacteraceae bacterium
CCAGCGCCCGGTCCGCCCCGCCCCCGCACCGCCGCCGCCGCCCGTGGCCGTGCCACCCCCCGCGCCCGCGCGACGCCGCGCGTTCCCGCCACCCGGCGAGGACGCCCCGCGCTGCTCCGGCTTCCCCTGGCACGTGCTCCTCGGGCTGCCCGAAAAGCCGGCATGACCCGGCGCGCCCAATGGCGCCCTAAATGTTACGGTAGCCTATCTATTAGTTGAGGTCCCCGCGCCGGATCGCGCGGACAAGCATCGGCCGAAGCTGCTATGCGACAGGGCACGGAACGGAGGCACCGATGCAGCCGCAGGATCTGAACGACCCCGGGCTGCGCGACCGTGCCGTAAGGGCGGCGCGCGCGCAGGCGCCGTTCGACGTGCTGATCGAAGGCGGCACGCTGGTCGACGTGGCCACCGGCGAATTGCGCCTGGCCGATATCGGCCTGGTCGGCCCGCTGATCGCCAGCGTCCACCCGCCGGCTCCGGCCAAGGCCGCGCTGCGCATCGACGCGCGCGGGCAGTTCGTCGCCCCGGGGCTGATCGACACCCACATGCACATCGAAAGCAGCATGGTCACGCCGCGCCGCTTCGCCGCGGCGGTGGTGCCGCAGGGCACCACGACGATCTGCTGGGACCCGCACGAACTTGCCAACGTCATGGGGCTCGACGGGGTGCGCTGGGCGGTCGCGGCCTCGCGCGACCTGCCGTTGCGCGTGCTGGTGCTGGCGCCGTCCTGTGTGCCCTCCGCGCCCGGGCTGGAACGCGCCGGCGCCAGCTTCGGCGGCGACGAGTTGCGCGAATTGCTGTCCTGGCCCGAGATTGTCGGCGTCGCCGAAGTGATGGACATGCGCGGCGTGCTGTCGCGCGGGGCGAAGATGCGCGCGGTGGTGGGCGAGGGGCTCGCCGCAAGCAAGCTGGTCTGCGGCCATGCGCGCGGCCTCGCCGGCGCCGACCTGCAGGCCTTCGCCGCCGCCGGCATCGCCACCGACCACGAGATCACCTCGGGCGAGGACCTGCTGGCCCGCCTGCGCGCCGGCTTCAGCGTGGAACTGCGCGGCTCGCACGATGCGGTGCTGCCCGGCGCGGTCGCCGCGCTGCGCACCCTGCCGGTTCTGCCTTCCACGCTGACGCTGTGCACCGACGACGTGTTCCCCGACGACCTCGCCGCCGCCGGCGGCCTGATCGACGTGCTGCGGCGGCTGGCGCGCCACGGCATGCCGGTGCTCGACGCGTTGCGCGCGGCGACGCTGAACGCGGCGCACCACCTGGGCCGGCGCGACCTGGGGCTGGTGGCGCCGGGGCGGCGGGCCGACCTCATGCTGCTGTCCGACCTCTCGGCACTGCGCGTCGCGCACGTCTTCGCCTCCGGCCGTCACGTCGCGCGCGACGGCAACCTGCTGGCGGCAATCCGCCCCGATCCGGTCGCGCTACCGCCGGCCAGCGTGCGCGTGCCCCACCTTTCCATCGAGGATTTCCGTCTCCACGCCGCCGGGCCGCGCGTGCGCCTGCGCACCGTCGACACGCCCCGCTTCACCGCCTGGGGCGAGGCGGAGGCCGAGGTCGCCGATGGCGCCGCGGTGTTGCCGGACAAGGCCATCCTGATGGCGGTCATCCACCGCCACGGCGCGGCGCCGGCGCGACCCGTGCTCGGCGTGCTGCGCAACTGGGGCGCCTGGCGCGGCGCGTTGGCCACCACCGTCGCGCACGATGCCCACAACCTCGTGGTGCTGGGCCGCGACCCCGCCGACATGGCGGCGGCGGCGAACGCGTTGATCGCCTGCCAGGGCGGCGTCGCGGTGGCCGCCGGCGGGCAGGTCCGCGCGCTGCTGGAACTGCCGGTCTGCGGCCTGCTGGCCGACGCGCCGATCGCCGAGGTCGGCGCCGGCTTCGCGCGGGTGCGGCGCGCGGCCGAGGCCATCGTCGACTGGCCATGGCCCTTGCCGGTGGTGAAGGCGGCGATGGGCGCCAGCCTGGCCTGCAATCCCGGCCCGCACGTCACCGACCTCGGCATCGCCGACGGCAGCACCGGCCAGGTGTTTGCCGACTCTCTATGCCAGAACTGAAACCTTGCCGGTTGCGAGGGCGTAATAGGCGGCCACGACCTGCAGCTTGCCCCGCTTCATCAGGTCCGCGATCACCGGCGAGGCGGTGCGCAACAGGTCGGCCTGGATCTGCGCGTTCGCCTTCACCGCCGCATCGAGATCGTGCCCCCCGCGTTCGATCGCCGGACGGATCGGCGCATAGAGCGCGCTGATCTGCCCCGGCACCGCCTTGCCTTCCATGGCGGCATGCACGGCGCCGCAGCCCTCGTGGCCCAGCACCACGATCGCCGGGGTGCCAAGCACGGCGGCGCCGTATTCCAGGCTGGCGATGATCTCCGGCGTGCAGATGTTGCCGGCGACGCGGGCGACGAACACATGGCCGATGCTCTGGTCGAACACCAGTTCCACCGGCACGCGGGAATCGGCGCAGGACAGCACCGCCGCGAACGGCTCCTGCTTGGCGAGCGTGCCCTGCTTGAGGATGGCCAGGTCCTCGTTGAACGAGGTCAGCCGGTTGGCGACGAACCGCGCGTTGCCCGCCATCAGCCGCTCCAGCGCCGCGTCCGGGCCAAGCGTGGTCTGGGCGCGGGCGGTCCCGCCCGCCAGCAACGCCGCGGCTCCCCCGGCCAGAAAGCGCCGGCGCGAGGGCCCGCAGGCCGCGCAACCGCAGATCGAAGAACCGGTGTCATGCAACGATGTCATTCATCCCCCTCGTTTCCAGCCGATATTTCCTGCCAGGTCGGGCCTGCCGGACACTTATGCCGTCGGGTCGATCCGGTAGTCGCGCTCGCGGTAGTCGAACCAGTCGAAGTCCGCCGCCCGCGCGGTTCCGGCGGTGTCCTGGCAGCACATGCCGACGAATGCGCCGGTGAAGTTCGGCGTGCCCGGCATCGCCGCCTCGTCGGACAATATGCTGGCATCAAGCAGTTCGGGCAACCACCGCCACGCGGCGCCCTCGGTGCGGAAGGCGAAGCGCAGCCGTTCCTCGTCCACTTCCACGCGCAACTCGACCGGCCCCGCCGCCAGGGCGACCGGCGCGGAAAATGCGTCCGCGGCCACGCCGTCGGGCAGGGCGGACATGGCGCGGATGTGGCGTCCGATCGTCTCGTCGTGCGACACGTAGAGATAGTGGAACTTGTCGCCGCCGTAGTAGCAGATCAGTCCCGCCGACTGCTGATAGTGCTCCGGCTCGAAGTCCATCAGCATGCGCGCGCTGAAGCAGTGCGCCTGCTGGCGCCGCGCCACCAACGCCTGGCGGAACGTGCTGCCCAGGCTTTCCCGTCCGTACAGCCGCAGATGGCCGGGCCGCGCCATGAGGCTGAACAATTCCTCGGGGAACGGCGTGCGCAGCCACTGCATCTCGATCGGCAGCGCCGCGTCGTCGAACTCCATCCGCGCCGGCCGCTCGGGCACGGGGCAGGGCGGCAGGGCCGGCGCCGCGATGGTCAAGGCCGGGCAGTTCCCGCCCTGTGCGAGCCGCGGCCAGTCATCTTTGCCCCAGACCAGACGCTGGATCGCGCTCTCGCGGCCCAGCGTGCAGCGGCCGCGATTGCGCAGCGGGCGACCGCACAGGTGCACCATGAAGGTTTGTCCGTCCGGCGTGTCCACCCAGTCCGCATGGCCAGCCCGTTGCAGTGCCGCATCGGGCCGGTCGCGACTGGTCAGCAACGGGCCGTCCGGATGCAGTTCATACGGGCCGAGAAGATTGTGCGACCGTGCCAGGGTGACCGCATGGCCCCAGCCCGTGCCGCCCTCGGCGGTCAGCAGGTAGTAGAAGCCGCTGCGCTTGTGGATATGCGGCGCTTCGGTGAAGCCCAGCGACGTGCCGCGGAAAATCAGGTGCCGTTGCCCGACCAGGCGCTGCTGCGCCGGATCGTACTCCTGCAACACGATGCCGCCGAAGCGGTTGTGCCCGGGCCGATGGTCCCAGAGCTGATTGAGAATGTAGATGTGGCCGTCATCGTCGTGAAACAGCGAAGGATCGAACCCGCTGGAATTCAGGAACACCGGGTCCGACCAGTCGCCCTCGATGGCGGGCGAGGTGACCAGGTAGTTGTGCATGTCCCGCAGCGACGCCCCGGGTGCGCCGCCCGCGCCGGAGGTCCGCCCGTAGCGCTTCACGTCGGTGTAGATCAGGTGGAACACCCCGTTCACATGGCGCAGCGCCGGCGCCCAGACGCCGCAGGAATCCGGATCGCCGCGCATGTCGAGCTGGCTGGCACGGTTCAGCGGCCGCGCCACCAGCCGCCAGTTCACCAGGTCGCGCGAATGATGGATCTGCACGCCCGGATACCATTCGAACGTGGATGTGGCGATGTAATAGTCGTCACCAACACGGACGATGGAGGGATCCGGATTAAATCCACGCAGGATCGGATTTTGAATGCGGGCCGAATGATCCGTCATCTTTGGACCTCTCCTTGTCCAGCCTGGACACCCTGGCCGTCGATCGCGGGGTGGCGTTCGCGAACTACCGTCCACAGGACCGCGGCGCCCAACAGGTCGAAAAGACCGAGACAGATAAAGAAAGGAGTGTAGCCGACCTTCGCCACCAGGCCGCCGATCAACAACGAGAAGATCAGGACGCCTGCGTTGCCGAACGTGCCCGCCA
>CAIMEK010000215.1 GCA_903839965.1 uncultured Acetobacteraceae bacterium
CGCGCAGCTTGGCGTCGAGGTTCGACAGCGGCTCGTCGAACAGGAAGGCCGCCGGGTTGCGCACCATGGCGCGCCCCATCGCCACCCGCTGGCGCTGGCCGCCGGACAGTTCGCCGGGGCGGCGGCCCAGCAGGTCGGTGAGGCCCAGGATGGCGGCCACCTCGGCGACGCGGCGCTCGATCTCAGGTTTCGGCAGGCGCGCCGCGCGCAGCGCAAAGGCGAGGTTCCGCGCCACCGTCATGTGCGGGTAGAGCGCATAATTCTGGAACACCATGGCGATGTTGCGGTTGGCCGGCGCCACCCGGTTGACCACCCGCCCGCCGATCAGGATTTCCCCTTCGGTCGCGTCCTCCAGCCCGGCGATCATGCGCAGGATGGTGGACTTGCCGCAGCCCGACGGCCCCACCAGCACGACGAACTCGTCATGCGCGATGGTCAGGTCGAGCGAGTGGATGACGGTGTTGGAGCCGAAACGCTTCACCACGCCGCGCAGCGCGACATCGGCCATCAGCTGGCCAGCTCCCGCACCGCTTCGGCCAGTGCGGCCGCGCCGCGCGCCATGCCGTCCGCGAAACGGGCCAGCGCGGCGCGGTCGTGCGCCAGCCGGTCCCGGTATTTCGCGAGGCTGGCGGCGAGCGCCGCCGGCGCCGGCCCTCCCTGCATGGTGCGCACGGCGATGAAATGCTCCGGCGTGGCGAACCGCCGTAAATCGGCCTCGCCGATGGCGGGCGGGCGGCCCGCGATATCGGCAAAGGCGGCGGCGAAGACTTCCCAGGGCAATGCCTGCAAGCCGGTGCCCGCGGCGATGACGTGGCGCGCCAGCCGCGAGGCGATGGCATGCGCCTGCCGCGCGGTGATGCCCTCCGCGCGCACCAGGCTGTCGCCCAGTTCGGTGATGCAGACGCAGCTTGCCTCGATGTGCCGGGCCACCTGGGCGGCGTTCACGCTCAGCGCGGCGGTGAAGGGGCCGAGCAGGCGCAGCACGCGGAGCGCGGTGTCGAAGGCGGCATAGCCGGCGTCCTGCACTTCGGCCTCGGCGTCGTTCATGTCGGTGAACGGGGTGTTGTGCATGGTGAACACCACCGTCTCGCAGCGGCCGGCAGCCAGCGAGGCGAGCAGGCGCAGGTGCTCGATCGGCACCGGATTGCGCTTCTGCGGCATGATCGAGCTGATCTGCACGAAGCCGTCCGGCACATGCAGGTGGCCGGTTTCGAAGCCGGTCCACGCGTTCAGGTCCTGCACGAAGCGGCCGAGGTTGATGCAGTGCAGGCGCAGCGCCGCATAGGGCTCGGTGATGTAGTCGCAGGCGGCGATGGCGCCGTAGGCGTTCTCGGCGACGGCGCCGAAGCCGAGCAGTTCGGCGACGCGGGCGCGGTCGAGCGCGAAGCCCGAGGTGGTGATGGCCGCCGCGCCCAGGCTGCACTGGTCCACCGTGGCGGAGGCGGCCTCCAGGCGCCGGGCGTCGCGCTGCAACACCTCCGCCAGCGCCGCGAGGTAGTGGCCGAACGTGCTGGGCTGGGCGGGCTGGCCGTGCGTATAGGCCACCACGATGGTGGCGGCGTGCCGCTCGGCGGTATCCAGCAGGGTCGCGATGAGCTCGAGCAGGGCGCCGCGGTATTCCGCCAGCCGTTGTTTCAGAGCGAGCTTGAACAGGGTGTGGTCGATGTCGTTGCGGCTGCGCCCGGTGTGCAGCTTACCCGCGACCTCCGCG
>CAIMEK010000216.1 GCA_903839965.1 uncultured Acetobacteraceae bacterium
CCGCCTGCCGCCCTATGTGTTCGCGGAAGTGAACAAGGCCAAGGCCGCCTATCGCGCGTCCGGCGAGGACATCATCGATCTCGGCATGGGCAACCCAGACTCCGCCACACCGCCGCACATCGTCGCCAAGCTGGTCGAGGCCGTGCAGGATCCGCGCACGCATCGCTATTCGGTCAGCAAGGGCATTCCTGGCCTGCGCCGGGCCCTCGCCGGCTATTACCGCCGGCGCTTCGAGGTCGAACTCGACCCGGAAACCGAGGTGGTGGTGACGCTGGGCTCCAAGGAGGGTCTGGCCAACCTGGCCTCGGCGATCACCAGCCCGGGCGACACCATCCTGGTGCCCAACCCGTCCTACCCGATCCACCAGTTCGGCTTCATCATCGCCGGGGCGGCGGTGCGCAGCATTCCGGCCAGCCCGGACGAGGAGATGCTGCAGGCGCTCGACCGGGCGGTGCGCCACTCCGTGCCCAAGCCGACCGCGCTGATCGTCAACTTCCCGTCCAACCCGACGGCGTACCTGGCCGACCTGGATTTCTACCGTGAGTTGGTGAAGTTCTGCCGCCAGCACGAAATCTGGATCCTGTCGGACCTGGCCTATGCGGAGATCTATTTCGGCGACAAGGTGCCGCCGTCGGTGCTGCAGGTGCCGGGGGCGAAGGACATCGCCGTCGAATTCACCTCGCTGTCGAAGACCTATTCCATGCCGGGCTGGCGGATGGGCTTCGCGGCCGGCAACCAGAAGCTGATCAACGCCCTGACGCGGATGAAGTCGTACCTGGACTACGGCGCGTTCACGCCGATCCAGGTGGCCGCCACGGCGGCGCTGAACGGGCCGCAGGCGTGCGTGCAGGAAGTGCGCGACCTCTACCGCGAGCGCCGCGACGTGCTGATCCGCGGCCTGCATGCCGCCGGCTGGGACGTGCCCTGCCCGGAGGCCTCGATGTTCGCCTGGGCGCCGATCCCCGAGCGCTTCGCCGGCATGGGCAGCGTCGAGTTCAGCAAGCTGCTGCTGGCACGGGCGCGGGTGGCGGTGGCGCCGGGCATCGGCTTCGGCGAGTACGGCGACGGCCATGTGCGGATCGCCCTGGTGGAGAACACCCACCGGCTGCGCCAGGCGCTGCGCAACATCCGCGCCTTCCTCAATGCCGACAGCAACCTGGCCTGGGCCGGCGCGGTCGAGGGGGGACCCCCGGCATGACCCGCCCGCTTTCGGTGGCGCTCGCCGGGCTGGGCACGGTGGGCGCCGGCGTGCTCCGGCTGCTGCGCGAGAACGCCGAGGTGGTGACCGCGCGGGCCGGCCGGCCGATCGCCGTTACCGCGGTGTCCGCGCGCGACCGCACCCGCGACCGCGGAACGTCGCTGGCGGGGCTGCGCTGGTACGACGATCCGGTGGCGCTGGCCGCCGGCAAACCGGTGGTCACCGCCAACACGGCGCTGATTGCCGTGCATGGCGCGGAGCTTGCCGCCGCCGCCGAGCGCGCCGGCGTGGCGCTGGGCTTCGAGGCGGCGGTGGCCGGCGGCATCCCGGTGATCAAGGCGCTGCGCGAGGGCCTGGCCGGCAACCGCATCACCCGCGTCGCCGGCATCCTCAACGGCACCTGCAACTACATCCTCACCGTGATGCGCGAGCGCGGCCGCGAGTTCGCCGAGGTGCTGGCGGAGGCGCAGAAGCTCGGCTACGCCGAGGCCGACCCCAGCTTCGACATCGACGGCATCGACGCCGCCCACAAGCTGGCGATTTTGGCGGCGCTGGCGTTCGGACGGCCGGTGGCGTTCGACGCCGTGCATGTCGAGGGCATCCGGCGGATTTCCGCCCTCGACATCGCCTTCGCCGGCGAGCTTGGCTACCGCATCAAGCTGCTCGGGCTGGCGCGGCGCAGCGCGGCGGGCATCGAGGCGCGGGTGCATCCCTGCATGGTGCCGCAGGGCGCGCCGATCGCGCGGGTGGACGGGGTGTTCAACGCCGTGGTGGCGGAGGGCGACTTCGTCGGGCGGATCATGCTGGAGGGCCGCGGCGCCGGCGCCGGGCCGACCGCCTCGGCGGTGGTGGCCGACCTGATCGACATCGCGCGCGGCCGCGTCACGCCGGTATGGGGCGCCGCCTCGGGGGCGCTCAGCCAGGTTCCCTCGGTGCCGATGGAGGCGCATGTCGGCCCCTATTACCTGCGCCTGATGGTGGTGGACCGGCCCGGCGTGATCGCCGACGTCACCGCCGTGCTGCGCGACCAGGGCATTTCGCTGGAAAGCATGCTGCAACGCGGCCGCAGCCCGGGCGAGGCGGTGCCGGTGGTGCTGGTGACGCACGAAACCCGCGAGTCGGCGATGCGCGCGGCGCTGGCCCGCATCGCCGCGCTGGACGCGGTGCTGGAAGACCCCACCGTGATCCGCATCGAGCCGGCATGAACAAGAACCAGAAACTGGGAGAGTGACGCGATGACCGAGCAACAGCTCGCCACGGAGCATGTCAGCGACCGCAACCTGGCGCTGGAACTGGTGCGCGTGACCGAATCCGCGGCTCTGGGAGCCAGCCGCTGGATGGGGCTGGGCAAGAAGAACGAGGCCGACGGCGCCGCCGTGACCGCCATGCGCCGCGCCTTCGACACGGTGGAAATCGACGGCACCGTGGTGATCGGCGAGGGCGAGATGGATGAGGCGCCGATGCTCTATATCGGCGAGAAGCTGGGCTGCGGCGGCCCGGCGATGGACATCGCGGTGGACCCGCTGGAGGGCACCAACCTGTGCGCCAAGGGCGGCCCGAACGCGCTGGCGGTGATCGCCATGGCCGAGCACGGCAACTTCCTGCACGCGCCCGACATCTACATGGACAAGATCGCGGTCGGCGGCGGCCTGCCGCCGGAGATCGTCGACCTCGACGCGCCGATCGAGGAGAACCTGCGCGCCCTGGCGCGGGCCAAGGACTGCACGGTCCCCGACCTGGTGGTGTGCATGCTCGACCGGCCCCGCCACGAGGACAAGATTGCCCGCGCCCGCGCCATCGGCGCGCGCATCATGCTGATCAGCGACGGCGACGTGGCCGCCGCGATCGCCACCAGCCAGCCGGAGAGCGGCGTGGATATCTGCCTGGGCATCGGCGGCGCGCCGGAGGGCGTGCTGACGGCGGCGGCGCTGCGTTGCGTGGGCGGGCAGATGCAGGGAAGGCTGGTGTTCGAGAACGACGAGCAGGTGGAGCGGGCGCGCAAGATGGGCATCGCCGATCCGCACCGCAAATTCGGTATCCTGGAAATGGCCAGGGGGAACGTGCTGTTCGCCGCCACCGGGGTGACCGGGGGCGCCATGCTGCGCGGCGTGCGCCGCTTCGGCCATGGCGCGGTGACGCATTCGGTGGTGATGCGCAGCAAGTCCGGCACCGTGCGCTACATCGAGGCGCATCACACCGCCGTCCACAATCCTGAGCCCACGCCTTGACCCTGCCGGCGGAGCTGGCGGCGCCGGCGCTCGGCGTTGCCTGCAGCCTGACCGGGCGGCGGTGGATCTGGCGGCAGGGCGAGGACCGGGTGGGCCTGGGCATCGCGCAACGCCTGGGCGTGCCCGAAATCGTCGGGCGCCTGCTGGCGGCGCGCGGGGTGGGGCTGGAAGCGGCCGCCGATTTCCTTGAGCCGACGCTGCGCGCCCTGTTGCCGGACCCGTGCGTGCTGCGCGACATGGACCGCGCGGCGGCGCGGCTGGCGGAGGCGGTGCGCGGCGGCGAAACGGTGGCGGTGTTCGGCGACTACGACGTCGACGGCGCCTGCAGCACCGCGCTGATGACCGGGCTGCTGCGCGAGCTGGACTGCCCCGCCTTCCCGTACGTGCCTGACCGCCTGACCGAGGGCTACGGGCCGAACGAGCCGGCCCTGCAGGCGATTGTGGAGCGCGGCGCGACGCTGCTGGTGTGCGTGGATTGCGGCACCGCGGCCGGCGCGGTGCTGGACTGCCTGCGCGACCGCATCGACGTGGTGGTGCTGGACCACCACAAGGCCGAGGGGCCGCCGCCGGCCATACTGGCCACGGTGAACCCGAACCGGCTGGATTGCGGCTCCGGGCTCGGCATGCTGTGCGCCGCCGGCATCGCCTTCCTCACCGCCGTCGGCACGGTGCGCGAATTGCGCCGCGGCGGCTTTTTCGGCGCCCGGCGCGAGCCCGACCTGCTGGCGTTGCTCGACATCGTGGCGCTGGCGACGGTGTGCGACGTGATGCCGCTGAGCGGGCTGAACCGCGCCTTCGTGGCGCAGGGGCTGCGGGTGATGGCGCGGCGGGCGCGGCCGGGGATTGCCGCGCTGCTGGAGGTGGCGCAGGTGACCGACCGGCCGACCGCGGCGACGCTCGGTTTCGCGCTGGGTCCGCGCATCAACGCCGCCGGGCGCATCAGCGAGGCCGATCTGGGGCTGCGGCTGCTGTTGTGCGCCGACCCGGTGGAGGCGCGCGCGCTGGCGGCGACGCTGGATGCGGTGAACCGGCAGCGCCAGGTGGTCGAGGCGACGATGGTCGAGGCCGCCATGGCGGCCGCCGAGGCGCAGATGGCCGCCGGGCGGGCCGCACTGCTGGTGGTCGGGGCGGATTGGCACCCGGGCGTGGTGGGCATCGTCGCCGGGCGGCTCAAGCAGCGGTTCAACCGGCCGGCCTGCGTCGCCGGGCTCGCCGGCGGCATCGCCAAGGGCAGCGGGCGGTCGGTGGTCGGGCTGGACCTCGGCGCGGTGGTGATCGCGGCGCGGCAGGCCGGCATGCTGCTGACCGGCGGCGGGCATGCCATGGCCGCCGGGTTCTCGCTGGCGGAATCCGGGCTGGCGGCGTTCCACGACTTCCTCGATGAGCGCCTCGCCGCTGCCGCGGAGCTGCCGTCGGCGGCGGACCTGGCGGTGGAGGGCACGGTGGCGGTGGCGGGCTGCACCACCGAACTGGCGCAGCAGGTCGGCCGGCTGGCGCCGTTTGGCAACGGTAACGAAGAGCCGGTGCTCATATTGCCGCGGGTGCGCGTGGTGCGCGCCGACCGGGTGGGCCGCGAGGGTGCCACCATCCGCACCTACGTGCAGGGCGAAGCCGGCGAGGGGCGGTTGAAGGCGATGCTGTTCCGCGCCGGCGACGGGGCGCTAGCGGAGGCGCTGCTGCGCCGCGATAACATGCCGCTGCATCTGGCCGGGCACCTGCGGGCAGAGGAATGGAACGGCGCCGTCAACCCCGGCTTCATCATCAGCGACGCCGCCCTGGTGTGAGCCGGCTACGACAGCGCGCCGGAGGAACCGACCCCATTTGCGTCTACCTCAGGCCGCGAGCGGCTTGCCTGGTCTGGTCCACTTGAATGGCTTGGCCTGGGTCTGGTTGAAGGAGGCGATGAACGGCTCGATCCGCGCCTTGAGGCCCTGCTGGGAGGTAAAGCCGGCACGCCGCAGTAGCTGCGGGCGCGGATCGAGAACCAGATCTCGATCTGGTTGAGCCAGGATGCGTGCCTGGGGGTGAAGGGAAAGCGGCTGCGATGTGCGGCAGCACGCAGGAACGCCGCTCTCGTAACCATTGCGGCCGGTACGGCGGATTTGCCCTTCCCGCCAAGCTCGTCCTCGATCCTGCACAGATCGGCGACCAGGCGGACCACGCTTTCGGAGACATGCGTGGCGAGATTGTCGGCAACAACATGCCAGGCCGTAGTCGGCGCGCCGGTTGCGAACAGGGTTTTCGGGAAGCTGGCGTAGTCCTGTTCGGTGCGGGTGTCGCCGACGACGCCGAGAACCCGGCCGAAGGCGGCGATCAGGGTCTGGGTGCCGTGGCGGACATAGTCGAACCCGCGCCGCTCTCGTGCAGATATCGGCGCACTGGCCTGCATTTTCGGAGTCGGGCGGTGCGGCGCATCCAGCTGCGCTGACGCCAGGAAAGCCTATTCGCGCGCCACATGCGTGTAGAACCGGATGGACTCGTCCGGCGTAACGGATCAGTTGGTTGATAAGCGGGAAGTGCTTGCACACGCTTGACTAGACCGATTTCAGCCAGACTGAAATCGGTCTAGCCATATTTGAGCGAGCAATTCCGCCAGCTCGCGGATCAAAGGGCGATCCCGCTCAAGCTGGCATTGCTCTAA
>CAIMEK010000217.1 GCA_903839965.1 uncultured Acetobacteraceae bacterium
TCGGGCTTCCCCTGGCACGTGCTCCTCGGGGTTCCCGAAAAACCCGCCTGACCCGGCGCGCGCCTTCGCGGGACGCCGGCGCGCTTAATGGCGGCCTTATTGTTGCGTATTCGTATCTATTAGCCGGAGCCTGTCCGCGGCACGTCCTGTTGCCCGGCCCTCGCCTTGCCGGGCCTCTGCGTGATCCCGCCGTTGCGGCCCGCCCGGTTTGCTGGCTAGGTTGCCCCCCGAACGAACCGGGTGAAGGCGGACGCACCTTCATCGCAGGTGGCTAACGCCAGGGAAGAACCATGAAAATAGCCAGCATCCGTACCCACGTCCTCGCGGCGAGGCTGTCGCAGCCCTTCGCCTATTCCCGGGCCTGGTACGACACCCGCATGGCGATGATCGTCGAGATCCAAACCGATTCCGGCCTGGTGGGATGGGGCGAAAGTTACGGGCCGGCCTGGATGACCTCCGCCGTCGTGCGCACCGTGGCGCCATGGCTCGTCGGCCAGGACCCGCTGTGCACCGACCTGATATGGCAGGAAACCTACGCCGGGCTGCGCGACCACGGACAGAAGGGCGTCGTGATCGAGGCGTTGAGCGGCATCGACATCGCGCTCTGGGATATCAAGGGCAAGCACTTCGGCGTGCCCGCGTGCCGGCTCATGGGCGGGCCGTTGCGCGATACCGTGCAGGCCTATGCGACCGGGCTGTACCGGCGCAAATCGGGCGATCCGGTCCACTACCTGGCGGAAGAGGCGGCGGGCTACGTTGCCGAGGGCTTCAAGGCGGTCAAGCTCAAGGTCGGCTTCGGCATCGAGGAGGATGCGCGCGTCACCCGTGCCGTGCGCCAGGCCATCGGACCCGGCATCGGGCTGATGGTGGACGCCAACCACGCCTACGACGCCGTCGCGGCAATCCGGCTGGGCCGCATGATCGAGCCATACGATATCGGCTGGTTCGAGGAGCCGGTGCCGCCGGAGGACCTGGTCGGACATCTGGCGGTGAAGGCGGCAATCTCCATTCCGCTCGCCGGCGGCGAATGCGAATTCACCCGCTTCGGTTTCCGCGACCTGCTGGTGGCCCACGCGCTCGACATCCTGCAGCCCGATACCTGCGCCACCGGCGGGTTGTCCGAATGCAAGAAGATCGCCGACATGGCCGTGGCCTTCGGCACGCGCTACAACCCGCATTGCTGGGGCACCAGCATCGCCATCGCGGCGTCGCTGCAACTGCTCGCCGTGTTGCCAGCCCACACGCCGCCCTCCCTTGCGGTCACCGAGCCGACGCTCGAGTTCGACCGCACCGAGCATCCGATCCGCCAGGCCATATTGACCACGCCGATCGAGCCTGTCGGGGGCATCGTCCGCGTGCCGGACGGGCCGGGTCTCGGCATCGAAATCGATCGCGACGCCCTCGCCCGGTTCGCCGCGCGGTAATCGCATCGGCCGGCGGTCGCCCTCGGTCGCTTGCCTACACCTCGCCGCCCGCCGGCGGCGGCACCTCCTCGACCACTTCGTAGTGCTGCGCGTTGGCGTCGAAGTCGATCAGCGCCGCCGCGGCGCCGGGCTCGACCACCGCCTTCTCCACCGCCGCCCCGGCGAAGCCCCGCAGCGCCTCCATCGACCGCCAGCGCGTCAGGACGAGAATCTCAACCGTGAAGCCCAGCCGGCGCTGGCACAGGCAGGCCCCGGCGAATCCCGGCACGCGCTGTAGGTCCGGCAGCACCACCGTGCGGAAATGCGCCGCGTAGGCTTCCGTCCTCGCCGCGTCCGCCCGGCCGCGCCACTCGCGAATGATCATCTGGCCACCTGTTCAATGACGCAGCAGCACCGCCAGCTCGGCGTGCGCCAGCACATGCCGGGTCACCCCGCCGAGCAGCATCTCCCGGAGGGGCGTGTGCGCGTAAGCCCCCATGATCAGCAGGTCCGCCCCCAGTTCGCCGGCGCGGGCCAGCAGCAGCTCGGCGAACGGGGTGGCCCCGATCGCCAGCACATGCAGCGTGGCGGCGATGCCGTGCTCCACCAGCACCGACGGAATGCCCGGCGCCGTCTTGCCCGCCCGCACGCCCGCCAGCAAATGCACCTCTGCCGCGCCGCCCAGCAGGCGCAGCGCCGGGATCAGCGCCTTCATGGTCCGCGGGTCGTCGCGCCAGGCCACCGCCACCCGAAGCCCGAACCCGCCAGGCGCGCCGCCCGGCGGCACCATCAGCAGCGGCCGTTCCGAGCGGAACAGCGCCGCGTGGAACGCCTCTCGGGTGGCGCGGTCGTCCTCGGGCGTCGGCCGGGCCAGCACCACGAAATCGGCCCGGCTGGCCCGCGCCTCGACCTCGGCGGCGACGTCGGCACCCGCTGGCAAAACCTGTACCGGCACCGGCTCGCCCGCCACCGGTTCCGCCGCGGCCTCGTTGAGCGCGAGCAGGCGCACCCGCCCGTCGCCCATCAGCGCGCCCAGCCGACGCGCCGCCGCCACCAGGTGCTCCCGGCGCCCGGCATGGCCCGCAACCACCAGGACCACCTCCGCCATCGGCTCGCCCTCCCTCAGTGGCGCATCAGAACTGGCAGGTCGGCATGCGCCAGCATGTGCCGGGTGACCCCGCCCGGCAGCAGGTCGTGCCACGCGCTGTGGGTATAGGCACCCATCACCAGCATGTCCGCCCCCAGCGCGTGCGCCTGCACCAGCAGCGCCTCGCCGAACACCCCGCTGCCCACGGGCAGCACGTGCAGCGTCGCGGCGATGTCGTGCTCGGCCAGGATCTCCGGCAGCCCAGGCACCGCCGCCCCCGGCCGCACCCCGGTGAGCACGTGCACCTCCCTGGCCTGCGACAGCAGCCGCAGCGCCGCCAGCACGGCGCGGATCGTGCGCTTGTCGTCGCGCCAGGCGATCGCGACGCACTGCCCGAACGCCGCGATCCCACCGGGCGGCACCACCAGCACCGGCCGGTCGGTGTCGAACAGCGCCGCCTGCAGCCGCATCCGGTCGGCCACGTCGCCGCGCCGGGCCGGTCGGTCGAGCACGATGAAGTCCGACCGGCGGCCCCATTCGCTCACCACCGCGTCGGCCAACCCTTCCACATCGGCCCATTCGGCCGCTGCCCCGTCGCCGCGCGTGCCGTCGCACCAGGCATCGAACGCCTGGCGCAGCGCCGCCACGCGGACCTGCTCATCGGAGCGGATGCGCGCCGCCGCCTGGCTGGTCAGCACTTCCTCGGTGGGCATGATGGTCGACTCGGGCGGCACCCGCACGGCCAGCACATTGATCCGCGCATGGCCCATGAGCCCGGCGATACCCCGCGCGGCGGCCAGCGTGCGCGCCGCCGATGCGGGGTGCTCCAGCACGGCGAGAATGACGCCGGACATGTCCGCCTCCCTGCCCGGCCCCGCGTAACGCGGTGCCGAACCCGATGAAGGCTACTCTCGGTTGGCGCGTGGCGGCAACGCGGCGCAGTCGGTGCGAAGCCGCAACATGTCGATTCCGACCGGTTCGCCGACCAGGTAATGACCCTGCTGGCCGTTTGGCGGCGGTGTCGGCATGAACTCATTTTGGTTTCTGCCGCCGAGAGGCCTTTCGGGGTTTCGTTGGCAACGTAGTCATTCTAGTGTGACATCAAGCTCAGCAGGCGAGCGGCCACGATGGATGTAACGGTCGTTGGTATCGGTGGCGCTCTCGTGGCTGTTCCGTTCACGAGTGCGGATAATTACTGGCTCGCGAAACAAGCCTCGTACGCCATTAATTTTCTTCCGGACTCATACAAGTTCGTCGCCTCCGGCCCCACCGTGGCGCGCACCGCCGCGGCCGGCATCCTTGGCAATGTCGCCGGGGCAA
>CAIMEK010000218.1 GCA_903839965.1 uncultured Acetobacteraceae bacterium
CGGCACGATGAGGAGGACGAGGCGCGGGTTGCGCAGGAAACCGGCGGCGACGAGCCTGGCCAGCCCGACGAGGATGCGGCCGAACCGGGCCGCGAAGTCGGGGGCGAAGGCTTGGACCGGGGCCGGGATGGGGGCGGGTTCCACGAAAACATTCCTAGCATAAAGCCGGGGCCGGGGCAAGGAAAAAAAGCGGCGTCAGGGCGAGGCTGCAACCGGGGCCGACGGGGCGAGATGCGTCTCCGGCATTGCAAACACGACCAACAGCGTCGCCGCGACGCCGGCGCTGCCCAGCGCCACGAACGCCGTTGCAGCGCCGAACTGCTCCGCGATGGCGCCCGCCATGAAGGTGCTGAGCGTGGCGCCGAAGCCGACGGCAAGACCCAGTGCGCCAATACAAAGATTGAAACGGTTCGTTCCCCGCGTGAGGTCGGCCACGACCAGGGGCAGCATCACGCCGAACGCAGCCGCACTTACGCCATCCAGCATCTGCACGAACACGAGCAAAACCGGGTTCGCCACGACGGCCAGCAGCATGGCCCTGGCCGGCAATGCCGCGAAACCCGCGATCAACACCGCTCTTCGACCGCGCCGGTCTGCCAGCCGGCCAACAGCGGGGGATATGGCCGCCATAACAAACTGCGGCACCACGATGCATGCCGCCACAATCATGCTTGCCCGATCGCCAATGATCCTGGTCATGCCGGAAGCGGCCAGCGGCAACATCGCCGCGTTGGACAGGTGAAACAGCAGCACGCAGGCACCGAACAACAACAGCCGACGGTCGGAAAACAGCGCCTGTGTCTGGGTCAGGCCGCCGCGCAAGGCGAATCTCAGGACGCCCCTGCGTCGCTTCGGTTCGATCGGCACGAATGGGTACGGTTGCAGTCGGATCGTTCCCAGTGCCAGCATCCCGGGAAGCACCATCAGAGCGGTCAGATAGAATACCGACTGTTCCGACACATGAGTTCCGCAGTAGCCAAAGATCGCGGCGGCGACGCCACTGCCAAGTGCGGCAAAGCTGGTATTGCGACCGAGCCGTTCGCCAAGCTGCGCCCGGCCGACCAGTTGCAAGCTGATGGCGGCGATCGCAGGACCCAGGATGCAGGAGCCAAACCCATGCAGCACCTGGGCCAGGGTTACCGCCAGCCGCTCCGGCCACAGCGCGAAAATCAGCGCGCTGAGCGCGACCGCCAGTCCGGCCGCCAACACGGCCAGGCACTTGTTGCGCAACGCGTCCACCACGGCGCCGCCCGGCAACTGACTCGCCATCGTCGTTATGGTGCCGACCGCCAGAACATTGCCGATATCGCGAAGCGTCCAGGCTTCGGAGGTAAGATAGACGGCGATGAACGGACCGAACCCGGTCTGGGCGTTGGCAACGAAGAAGTTCAGCCAGTCCAGGCCGCGTCGGCTGCCCGCAGAGGTGGCAGCGCTACCGCTCACGGCTCTGGCGTGGTGGCCCGAGGCGGTGCAGCCTCGGGGACGCCCGGGTCCGCCGGCCGAACCTGGGAACGGCAGTCCAGCGTCGCCTTGATCTGAGCGCGGGTCATTTCCAGATCGACTGTGCTGGTGCCGTCAGAAGGCGTGCACCGGAGCGCGCGCGGCGGTCGCGCCGGCCTGGTGCAGGCCCGCCTCCGATCGAAGTCCCTCGACTTTGACGCGCTCAATCAAGTCAGGATCGCCAAGCAGCACCTCGAACCTGGTGTCCTCGCCGTCGCGCCAGAACCGGATGTCGAACCGATGCGAGCCGAGACGCAGATCGAGCACGGTGAGGTCTGGCAGCCACGCGGGCAACAACGGATCGATATACAGCTTGCCGCGCGGCGCATCCGCGACGATGCCCAGGATTGCCTGCAACAGGGAGAAGACCGAGCCGGCCGCCCAGGCTTGCGGCACGTTGGCGCCAAGGTATTGAATCGGAAACGTGGTCTCGTCGCGCTCGATCGTCGTGTAGAGCTCAGGAAGTTGGTTCAACAGGAAATGGCTGCCGGCCTCGCTGATGTCGCGGGCGATCCGCCCGGCCTCCGCACCGAACC
>CAIMEK010000219.1 GCA_903839965.1 uncultured Acetobacteraceae bacterium
CATCCAGGCGCAGATCCTCAGGCTCATGCTGGAACTCAAGGAACGTCTCGGCGCAGCGATCCTGATGATCACCCACGACCTTGGCGTGGTCGCGGAAACCTGCCAGCGGGTGATCGTGATGTATGCCGGGCGCAAGGTGGAGGAGGCGCCGGTGCTCGACCTGTTCGACCGCCCGCTGCACCCCTACACGCGCGGATTGCTGGCCTGCATTCCCCGCCGCCGCGCCGGCGCCGCCCGCACGCGCCGCCTGCAGGAGATCGCCGGCATCGTGCCCGATCTGCGCACGCCCATTCCGGGCTGTCCGTTCGCCCCGCGCTGCGGCTTCGCCACCGACCGCTGCAGTGTCGAACCGCCGCCGCTCGACGAGCATGGCGGCGGCCACGTGGTGGCCTGCTGGCACGTCGAACAGGTGCTCGCCGCATGACCGCGCCCGTCGCCCTGGTCGAAGACCTGACCATGCACTTTCCGGTGCAGCGGGGCCTGCTGCGCCGCACGGTCGCGGTGGTCAAGGCGGTGGATGGCGTCTCGCTCAGCATCGCGGCGGGCGAAACCCTGTGCCTGGTTGGCGAGTCCGGCTGCGGCAAGTCCACGGTCGGCCGCCTGATCCTGCGCCTGCTGCAGCCCACGTCCGGCCGCATCGAACTGCGCGGCATCGATGTCACCGCCCTCGGCGAACACGCCATGCGCAGCCATCGGCGACACGCGCAGATGATCTTCCAGGACCCTTACGCCTCGCTCGATCCCCGGCTGCCCGCCGGCACCATCGTCGGCGAACCGCTGGAGAATTTCTCCACCCTGAAATCCGCCGCCCGCCGCGAACGCATCGTCGCACTGCTCGAACGCGTGGGGCTGCGCGCCGACGCCATGCACCGCTACGCCTTCGAGTTCTCCGGCGGCCAGCGCCAACGCCTCGGCATCGCCCGCGCGCTGGCGCCCGACCCGGGCCTGATCGTGGCCGACGAAGCGGTGTCCGCACTCGACGTTTCGGTGCAGGCGCAGGTGCTCAACCTGCTGATGGACCTGCAGGAGGAGCGCGGCCTAGCCTACCTGTTCATCAGCCACGACCTCGGCGTGGTCGAACACATCGGCCACCGCATCGCGGTGATGTACCTCGGCCGGATCGTCGAGCTGGCGCCGAAGGAAATCATTTTCGCCACCCCGCTGCACCCCTACACCGAAGCGCTCATGGCCGCCGCCCCCGTGCCGGACCCGCGGGCCAAACGCGAGCGACTGGTGCTGGAAGGCGACATCCCGAGCCCGATGGCCCCCCCGCCGGGCTGCCGCTTCCACACGCGCTGCCCGCTGGCGGTGGCGCGCTGCAGCGAGGAAGTGCCAGAACTGCGCGAACTGAACCCCGGGCACCACGTCGCCTGCCATCTGCGCTGAGGAACACCCGCGCGGCGGGGACGGACTGCGTCGGTATCCTCGAGCCCATGCGATAAGGAAGGCGAGGGCTCTGCCCTCGACCCGCCAAGTCCGGCGCGCGCCTTCGCGCGACGGGCCGGGAGGCCCTTGGATCCCTTTCGCTTTCTTCTTTTTCTTACTCCGGATGCATCCCCCGCACCCGTATCACCCCGTCCGGGTACGGCACGAACCCGGAGAGTTTCGTACTGGCGGCCCAGAGCCAGTTGTAATGGTAAAGGAACAGGTAGGGTCGGTCCTTGAGGTAGATCGCGGCGGCTTCGCGGTAGAGTTGCACGCGTTCGGCGGTATCGATGGTGGTCGTTGCCTGCGCGAGCAGCGTGTCGAGGCTGGCGTTCTTGTAGAGGCCGCGGTTCAGGAATCCGTCGCTGGCCACCCAGATCGAGATGTTCTGGTCCGGATCGGGGCGTCCGCTCCATATGGCGAACACCGCCTGGAAGTCGCCGCGGTCGGCGGCGTCGAACAGCGACACCGCCTCCATGGGTTGCACTTTCATGTCGAACCCCGCCTCGGCGGACATCGACTGCAGCACTTCGCCGATCTGCACGCCGACCGGGTCGTTGGCGATGCGCAGGGTGAAGCTCGGGTGCGGTTGGCCGGCCTGTTTGAGGAGCGCTTTCGCCCGGTCCACGTCGCGGTGCGGCACCGGGAAATTGGGATCGAAGTAGGTGCCGCCGATCGGTTCGGGCTGATTGTCGGGCGCGTAGGCGCCGTTGAACACCACCTGGTTGAGCGCCTCGCGATCGATCGACGCCTCGAACGCCTCGCGCACCAGCGGGTCGCGTCCGATCGGATTGTTGGCGGCAGGGCCGTTGTTCAGGTTGAACTGCAGCACCTGGTAGCCGAGTCCGGGTTTGCTGACGATCTTCAGTTTCTGGTCGGCGCGCACGGTGTCGAGGTCGGTCGGCGCCACCCGCTCGATCAGGTCGAGCTGGCCGGTACGCAGGCCGATCAGCCGCAGGTTCGCGTCCGGCATGGAGACGAACTGCACCTCGTCGAACCCCACTTTCGACGGATCCCAGTAGGTGGCGTTGCGGCGCAGGGTGATGCGATCCTGGGCGACGCGGCGCACGAAGGAATAGGGACCGAGACAGGACGGGGATTCGGTGGGTTTGTCGCCGGCCGCGGCGGTCGCCTGCGGGGCCAGCATCATGCCGGGTCGGTCGGCCAGCAGCATCAGCAGCGGGGCGTAGGGCGCCGACAGCTCGAAGCGTACGGTCTCGGGATCGACCACGCTGACGCCGGTGATCGGCTGCAACTGCTTGATCCGCCGGGACGCCGGCGAGGTCTGGTATCGAGCAAAATTCCATTTCACCGCCGCGGCGTCGAACTTCTCGCCGTCGTGGAAGGTGAGCCCCTGCCGCAGTTTTACTGTCAGCGCCTTGCGGTCGTTGGACCATTGCCAGCCCGTCGCCAGCACCGGCACGTAGTTCAGGTCGGGGTCGATATCGACCAGTTTGTCGCAGATGGCGCCGGTGATCTGCAGCGCCACGAAGCTCCCGCTCGCCTCGGGGTCCAGCGTGTCCGGGTCGGCCACCAGGCCGATGCGCAACGTCGTCGCGGCGGCGGGAGCGGCAAGCGCACCGAACAGGGCGGCGAGCAGTCCCAATCGTTTCAGCACGCTCATCTCTCGCTCCTCATCGCGGCGAGCGTTCACTGTGGTCCGCTGCGGGCGCGTTCGGCAAGTGCGTGAACGGGCTGGCCGCGCGCAGTCCCTCCAGCCCAGGCGCCGCCGACGGTGCCGGCCAGGCCGGCGCCACCACCACGTCGAACCCTTCGCTCATCTCCGCCGGATCGGGCCGATCCGGCAAAGACACAAGCCTGCCCTCTGGCCTTGCCGCGCGCGATGGCCCACGATCCGGCCCAGTGCAGACGGAGGAATGTGCCATGTGGGAACCCAGCGCGCGCTACCCCGATCCGAACGTGCGTCCTCTCGTGCCTGAATTCGCTCGCTACCGGCTGGCGCTGGCCTCGGTGGAGCGGCTCCATACGGGCTGCCGCTGGGCGGAGGGGCCGGTGTGGTTCGGCGATGGCCGCTACGTGCTGTGGAGCGACATCCCGAACAACCGCATCCTGCGCTGGGACGAAGAAACCGGCGCGGTCGGCACCTTCCGCAAGCCCTCCAACAACGCCAACGGCAACACCCGTGACCGCCAGGGCCGGCTGGTCACCTGCGAACACGATGCCCGCCGCGTCGCCCGCACCGAATACGACGGCGCCATCACCGTGCTGGCCGACCGTTTCGAGGGCAAGCCGCTGAATTCGCCGAACGACGTGGTGGTGAAGTCGGACGGCAGCATCTGGTTCACCGACCCGACCTACGGCATTTTGCATTGGTACGAAGGCCACCAGGCCGCCTCCGAGCTGGCGCCGGCGGTCTACCGCGTCGATGCGCAGAGTGGCGTGGTGACGAAGCTCGCCGACTGCTTCGCCCAGCCGAACGGGCTGGCCTTTTCGCCCGACGAGAGCGTGCTGTACGTGGTCGACTCGGCTGCGGTGCCCACCCGCAGGCTGCTGGCCTTCGACGTGGTGGACGGGGTGCGGCTGGCGCGCGAGCGGGTGTTCATCGATGCCGGGCCGGGCGGTTCGCCGGACGGCTTCCGCGTCGACGTGGCCGGCAATTTGTGGTGCGGCTGGGGCAATTCGGCGGAACTGGACGGCGTGCGCGTGTTCAACCCGGCGGGCGTGCCGATCGGGCACATCACGCTGCCCGAGCCCTGCGCCAACGTGTGTTTCGGCGGCCGCCACCGCAACCGGCTGTTCATGGCCGCCTCGCACGGCCTGTATGCTTTGTATGTGAACACGCAGGGTGCGGCAGGGGGCTGATCGACATGGAAACGCGTGTCGTCGGCACGACGATGCCGGTGCTGGAAGTGGGACTGGAGCCGGGCGAGGCGGTCGTCGCCGAGGCCGGCGAAATGTCGTGGATGACCCCCAATGTCGAGTTGCGCACCACTACCTCGGCGGCTGGCGCGCGCGGGCTGTGGGGCGCGGTGACGCGGGCGATTGCCGGCGGCGGGTTGTTCATGACCGAGTTCTCCGCCGTCGGCGGCCGCGCCGCGGTGGCCTTCGCGGCCAAGGTGCCGGGGGCGATCCTGCCGATGCCGGTGGCGCCGGGCGCCGGCTACATGGTGCATCGCCACGGCTTCCTGTGCGCGACCTCCGGCGTCGAACTGGCGATCGGCTTCCAGCGCTCGCTCGGCGCGGGCCTGTTCGGCGGCAGCGGCTTCATCATGCAGCGGGTGTCGGGCAGCGGCACCGCCTGGCTGGAGCTGGGCGGCGAAATCGTCAACCACGAGCTGGCGCCCGGCGAGGAACTGCTGGTGCATCCCGGGCATGTCGGCATGTTCGAGGAACGGGTGGGGTTCGACATCACCACCATCCGCGGCATCGCCAATGCGCTGTTCGGCGGCGAGGGGCTGTTCCTGGTGCGGCTGACCGGGCCGGGGATGGTGTGGCTGCAGACGCTCACCATGCCGGGGCTGGCGCATGGGCTGGCGCCCTATCTGGGGCACGACACCCCATCGGCCGCCCAGGCGGCCACCACCACCGAGGCGGGCGTGGCCGGGGCGGTGCTGAACAGCATCTTCGGCAAGTCGTAGCGCAACCTTGTCCCCGAGAGGACTTTTCATGATGCAACTCACGCGCCGCATGACCGCGATTGGTCTCGTCTTGCCGTTCGTCGGCGTGTCGGGAACGGCCCCCGCCCAATCGGCCGGTCCGCGCTACGCCGCGGCCTGGACGGGCTCCGTGCAGGGGCCGTATCCCGTCGGCAATCCGAGCGCCCAGCCCGACCTGCGCTGGGCCTTCCCGGTCCCCGAGAAAGGCGCGCGCGACCAGACCTTCCGCCTGCTCGTGAAGCCCGACATCTGGGGCCGCCAGGCCCGGCTGCGCCTGTCCAACGCGTTCGGCACCAGGCCGGTGACGTTCGACGGCGTCTTTGTCGGCCTGCAGAACAGCAGCGCCGCCATCGTCGCCGGCACCAACCTGCCGGTCGCCTTCGACGGCAAGCGCAGCGTTACGGTGGATCCCGGCGACTGGGTGACCAGCGACCCGGTCCGGCTGCCCTTCGTGCGCGACGCCGTCGAGCCGCAACTGGCCGGGCGCAGGCTCGCGGTCAGCTTCCACGTCGCCGGCGAGAGCGGCCCGATGACCTGGCACGCCAAGGCGCTCACCACCTCCTATGTCACGCCGCCGGGCGCCGGGTCGCGTGGCGGGCAGGAGGGCGAGGCCGGCTTCCCGTTCTCCACCGCGTCCTGGTACTTCCTCGACATGGTGGAAATGAGCGCGCCGGCGATGACGCGCGTGGTGGTCGGCTTCGGCGATTCCATCACCGACGGCACCGCCAGCACGCTGAACGGCGACGACCGCTGGACCGACGTGCTGTCGCGGCGGCTGAAGGCGGTCAGCCCGCGCATCGCCGTGGTCGATGCCGGCATCGGCGGCAACCGCGTCGTCGGCCCCGCCGACTACACCCCGGCCAACCCGTTCTCGGGCGGCCCGTCGGCGCTGTCGCGGCTGGAGCGCGACGTGATCAGCCTGCCCGGCGTGACGCATGTGATCTGGTTCGAGGGCATCAACGACATCAGCAAGAGCGGCAACACCAACGCCGACGCGGTGATCGCCGGCTACAAGCAGGGGGTGGCGAAGCTGCACGCCGCCATTCCGGGGGTGAAGGTCATCGGCGCCACCCTGACCTCGGCGCTCGGCAGCAGCAACCCCGCGCACGGCACCCCCGAGCAGGACGCGCAGCGGCGGCTGATCAACGCCTTCATCCGCACCGGCGGCCTGTTCGACGGCGTCATCGACTTCGATGTCGCCACGCTGGACCCGGCCACCGGCGGGATGAACCCGATGTTCGTGCCCGAGAGCACCACCGGCGGTCCCGGCGACAAGCTCCACCCCAACCGCGCCGGCTACGCCGCCATGGCCGACTCCATCGACCTGAACCTGTTCGCCGCCCGGAGGCAATGGCATCGATAGCCCGCGTCGCCCCGCCATCCCCGTCTGAAGCACCGCCCCGGGGCAGCGCGCCCCGGGGCAGCAACGCTTACGGCCGCGGCGCGCCGGGGCCGCCGCCGGGGCCCATGCCTCCGGGCCCACCACCGGGACCCATGCCGCCGGGCCCACCACCGGGACCCATGCCGCCCGGCCCGCCACCAGGGCCACGGCCATTCGGCCCG
>CAIMEK010000220.1 GCA_903839965.1 uncultured Acetobacteraceae bacterium
AGCAATCTCCCCGCTCATACTCACCTCACCAACCGCCAGCTTCCACCACCGCCTGGCTAACCCAGCACGACGGCGAAAGCAGGCCGTAAACTACCCCTTTCGGGGCTTATTTTAGTGCCTATGGGGCGGAGCCCTGGCCTTGCCTTCACTCCGCCGCCCGCAGGCCGTCGATCGCCACCAGTGTGCCGTCGCGCTCGATGTGCCAGAACGTCCAGCCGTTGCACGACGGCGCGTTCTGCACCGCCGCGCCGATCTGGTGGATCGAGCCCTGCAGGTCGCCGCAGCGCAGCGTGCCGTCGGCCACCACCACCGCCTGCACCCGGCGCATCCGGTCGGTCAGCACCGTGCCGGCGGGCACCAGCCCGCGTTCGACCAGCGAGCCGAACGGCACCCGCACCGCCTCGCGTTTGGTCGGCGTTCCCGTCGCCGCCTCGGCTGTCACCGGCTGCACGCCGCGCAGCCGGCCGAGCGCGGCCTCGACGTAGGCCGGGTGGCGTTCGATGCCGATGAAGTGCCGCGACAGCCGCCGCGCCACCGCCGCGGTGGTGCCGGTGCCCAGGAACGGGTCCAGCACGATATCGCCGGGATTGGTGCACGACAGCAGCACCCGGTGCAGCAGCGCCTCCGGCTTCTGCGTCGGGTGCAGCTTCAGCCCGTGTTCGTTGCGCAGCCGCTCGGGACCCGTGCACAGCGGAAAATACCAGTCGCTGCGCATCTGGATGCCGTCGTTCAGCGCCTTCATGGCCTGGTAGTTGAACCGGTAGCGCGCGTCCCGCCCCGCCGCCGCCCAGATCAGCGTCTCATGCGCGTTGGTGAAGCGCCGGCCGCGGAAGTTCGGCATCGGGTTGGCTTTGCGCCAGATCACGTCGTTGAGGATCCAGAACCCCAGCTCCTGCAGGATGGCGCCGATGCGGAAGATGTTGTGGTAGCTGCCGATGACCCACAGCGTGCCGTCCTTGCGCAGCAGGCGGCGGCACTCGCCGAGCCATTCGCGGGTGAACCGGTCGTAGGCGGCAAAATCGGCGAACAGGTCCCATTCCTCGTCCACCCCGTCGACCAGGCTGTCGTCCGGCCGCCGCAGTTCGCCGCGCAATTGCAGGTTGTAGGGCGGGTCGGCGAACACGCAATGCACCGAGGCCGGCGGCAGCATGCGCATGATGCGCACGGCGTCGCCCAGCATCACCTGGTCCAGGGGCAGTTCGCGGACGATCTCCACGGACAGCGGCGTCTCCGGTTGACGGACGGGAAATGGTGGCGGAACGCGACGAGCTTGCGCAACTTGAATCGTGCCGGCCGTGATCGCGTCAAGCAAACCGGCGCCGGCATCTCCGCGCGGGGGGCACCTGCTTCAGGTGGGTAACCCCGGTGGTCATTTCGAGCCGCGATCCGCGCTGCTTCATCGATCATTGTGCTTGCCAAAACACCACCGGCGGATGACGCTGCCGCCTCCCGGGGCGCGGCCACGGCTCAACAACCGCCCGGGTCCCGAGGGGGGAGCAGCATTCATGGGGCTGCGAGCAGACGCCGTGGCAACCCCCCGCTGGCTGGCCGCGGCCGACGCCGTCTGCATTGTCGTGCTCAACCTGGGCCTCGCGGTCGAAGTCGCCATCGTGTTCGCCAACACCGTGCTGCGCGTCTTCCACACCTCTTTGCTGCCGGGCATCGACGAGACGGCGCGGATGCTGCTGATCTACCTGGCCTTCCTGGGCGGCGCGGTCGCCTACGAGCGCGGCCAGTTCATGGCCATCAGCTACGTCGTGGACCGGCTGCCGCCGGCCTGGCGGAACGGCTTCGCGGCGGCGGTGAGCTGGCTGGTGATGCTGGCCGCCGGGGTGATCGGCGGCGCCACCATCCCGTTGCAGCTCGTCAACGCCGGCGAGGCCACGACCATGCTGGGCATCGGCTACGTCTGGATGACGATGCCGATGACGCTCGGCTGCGCGCTGCTCATCCTGCACGCCGGGGTGGCGCTGTTCCGCCGGCCGATCGGTGCCGTGATCGTCTCGGCGGTGCCGCTGGCGGCGCTGGTGGCGGCTTTCATTCTCGGGCGCGAGGGCGCCTGGGTGGACACCCAGGCGCTCTACTGGGTGCTGGCGGTGGCCTTCGTGGTGCAGATCGGCATCGGCGTTCCGGTCGGCTTCGTGCTGGCCTCGGTGGGCATCCTCTACGTCTATTGCACCGGGGCGGCGCCGATGATCGCGGTTGCCACCAATGCCCAGCGCGGCACCGGCGGCTTCATCTTCCTCGCCCTGCCCTTCTTCATCCTGGCCGGCTTCGTCATGGACCGCGGCGGCATCGGCACGCGCATCTTCGCGTTCCTGACCACGCTGATCGGCCACCTCAGGGGCGGACTGCTGCAGGTCACCATCGTCGCCATGTACGTCGCCTCCGGAATTTCCGGCTCGAAGGCCGCCGACATGGCCGCGGTGGGCATCCCGATGAACGAAAGCTGCCGCCGCCAGGGCTACGATCCGGGGGAAGCCGCCGCGGTGCTGGCCGCCTCGGCGGCGATGGGAGAATCCATCCCGCCCAGCATCGCCATCCTCGCGCTGGGCTCGGTGACGTCGATTTCCACCGGCGCGCTGTTCCTCGCCGGGTTGCTGCCCGCGGCGGTCATCGCCGCCTGCCTGATGGCCATGGTCTATGGGCGCGCGCTGCGCTCCGGCCGCCGCCCCGGTGCCCGCGAGAGCGCCGCCGCGCGCCTGGCCGCCGGCCGCCGCGCCATCTTCCCGCTGCTGATGCCCGTGCTGCTGGTCGGCGGCATCGTGGGGGGCATCGGCACGCCGACCGAGATTTCCTCCTTCGCCGTCGTCTACGGCCTGCTGCTCGGGGTGGCGTGCTACCGCGAGATGGGCTGGCGGGAACTGTGGGCGGTCGCCACCGACACCAGCCTGCTCAGCGGCATGATCTTCTTCACCTTCAGCGGTGCCACGCTGTTCTCCTGGGCGCTCTCGCTGGAGGGCGTGCCGGATATCGTGGCCTCGGCCCTCGGCTCGCTCGGCGCGCAGGCCTTCCTGCCGGCGGTGATCCTGATCACCATCGTGCTCGGCGCGGTGCTGGAAAGCATCGTCACCGTCATCATCCTCGGCCCGCTGCTGCTGCCGGTGGCCGACCTGCTCGGCGTGCATCCGCTGCAGTACGGCATCGTGCTGATCGAGGCGTTCGGCATCGGCTCCATCGTGCCGCCGGTGGGGCTGGCGCTCTACATCGCCTGCGCGATCTGCCGCACCGACGTGGAACGAACCATGCGGCCGCTGGCCGGCTACTTCGTGGTACTCTGCCTCGGCCTGCTGCTGGTGGCGGCGGTGCCATGGATCACGCTGGTGCTGCCCGAAGCGTTCAATTTCGCCGGCTGACGAGACACCGGGACAAAGGGAGTTACAGTAATGCCGAAGCAGGGAATTCTCGGGCGCCGGATGCTGCTGGCGGGCGCCGGCGCGGTGGCGCTGCCGTCATTGGCGCGCGCGCAGGCCTCGCGGCGCGGCACCACCCGCATCCGCTACGCCCATTCCACGCCCACCACGCACGGCTGGCACCTGTGGGGCGTGCAGTTCAAGGAGTCGGTCGAGAAATCCACCGACGGCAAGATCCAGGTGACCATCATCCCCAACGCGCAGATGGGCACCGAGCGCGACATCGCGCAGGCCATCCGGCTGAACTCGCTGGAGATGGGCTCGGTCGGCGTGGCGTTGATGAACTGGCTGCCCGACATCTCCGTCACCGACGCCCCCTTCCTGTTCCGCAGCCGCGCGCAGGCCTACGCGGCGCTCGACGGCGCGCTCGGCGCGGAACTGAAGCAGCGGGCGCTCGCCAAGGGGTTCCGCATCGTCGGCTGGAACGACCTCGGCATGCGCGCCATGACCAACAGCAAGCACCCCATCAACACCGCCAAGGACCTCTCCGACCTCAAGATGCGGGTGCCGGATTCGAAATCCTACGTCGCCATGATGCAGGCCATGGGGGCGGCCGTGGTGTCGATCGACCTCAGCGAGCTTTACCTCGCGCTCAGCCAGGGCGTGGCGGACGGCCAGGAAACGCCCGCGCCGGTGATCCGCTCGAACAAGTTCTACGAGGTGCAGAAATACGTGTCGAAAACCGACCACGTGCTCACCAACGCCTATTCCATCATCAATCCGCAGTTCTACGACGCGCTGCCGCCCGACCAGCAGCAGGCCGTGCTGGCCGCCGGCGACGCGGCGACGCGCTGGCTGCGCGCCAACACCCAGAAGGACGAGAGCGAGCTGTACGACTTCCTGAAGACCAAGAACATGCAGGTGAACCTGACGCCGGACGTGGACTCGTTCCGCCAGGCGACCAGCGGCGTGATCGCCGGCTTCCCCGACCTGTTCGCGCCCGACCTGGTCAAACTCGCCCGCTCCGCGGAGGGTTGAGCATGTTCGAACGTGAAGTGACCGTAACGACGAAATACGGCGCCATGCCGGCCTTCGCCGCCTGCCCGGACGGCACCGCGCCGGTGCCTCCGGTGATCCTCTACATGGACGCCCCGGGCTATCGCGAAGAGCTGTGCAACATGGCGCGGCGGATCGCCAAGATGGGCTTTTTCTGCCTGTTGCCCGACCTCTACTACCGGATCGGCCGGCTGCGCTTCGACATCCCCCGCCGCAACGACGCCATGTCGGTGGTGATCCGCGGCGCGATGACCAGCCTGACCAACACCGGCGTCGCCGACGACACCGGCGGCATGCTCGCCTTCCTCGACGCGCAGGAGCGGGTGAAGCCGGGGCCGGTCGGCTGCGTCGGCCATTGCATGAGCGGCTGCTTCGTCGTCACGGTGGCGGGGCGCTACGCCAGCCGGTTCGCCTCGGCGGCGGCGCTGTATGGCATCGGCATCGTCACCGACCAGCCGGACAGCCCGCATCTGTTGCTGCCCCAGGTGAAGGGCGAGCTGTATTTCGCCTTCGCGGAAGTGGACCCGGCGGTGCCGGCGCAGGCGATCGCCGACCTCAAGGCGGCGCTGGAGAAGCACGGCACGAAACACACCCTGAAGGTGGTGCCCGGCACGCATCACGGCTTCCAGTTCTCCGCCCGGCCAGACTTCGAGCCCAAAGCGGCGGAGGCGACCTGGGACGAGCTGTTCGACCTGTGGGAGCGCACCTTGCGCTAACCCGCTTCAGCCGCCCGCCAGCAGGTCCAGGCTCATCTGGCGCACCAGGCCGAAGGTCGGCCGGTGGTGGCGGGTCGGGCCCAGCCTTTGCAGGGCGGCGCAATGCGCGCGGGTGCCGTAGCCGACATTGCTGTGCCAGTCGTAGCCCGGGTAGCGCAGCGCCAGCCGCATCATCACCCGGTCGCGCAACACCTTGGCGACGATCGAGGCGGCGGCGATCGACAGGCACCGCCCGTCGCCGCCGACCACGCACCGCACCGCGCAGGGCAGCGCCGGCGGGCGGTCGCCGTCCACCAGCGCGCAGTCGGGCAGATCAGGCAGGCGCGCCACCGCCCGGCACATGGCCAGCAGGGCGGCCTGCAGGATGTTGATGCGCCCGATTTCGGCCACCGAAGCCGCGCCGACGCCGATTTCCACCGCGCCGGACGCCCAGGCGGCCCGCAAGGCGGCATAGGCAGCCTCGCGCTGGGCGAAGGTCAGCTGCTTGGAATCGTCAAGCAGCGCCGCCAGCCCGCGCGGCACGCGGCGCGGCAGCACCACCGCGGCGGCGAACACCGGCCCGGCCAACGGCCCGCGGCCGGCCTCGTCGACGCCGGCAACACGGCCGCCGGTGGCGGACTCGAGCGCATAGTCAGGCATCCGAAGAGGCTAGCAGCGCGCGCCGCGCCGGCGCCACGGCAACCTCGTCAGTTCAGCCCAGTAGCGAGGCCCTGCAGCGCGGCATAGTCGCGGATGATGATTTCCGAGGCGCTGGGCACGTCGATCAGGTGCTCGCTCTTGAACCGCGTCAGGGTGCGGCTGACCGTCTCGATGGTCAGGCCCAGGTAGTCGGCGATGTCGCTGCGCGTCATCGGCAGCGTCACTTTCTCCGCCACCCGGGTCCCGCAGACGCAGGCGCCATTGGAAAGGCAGGCCGCGCGGTTGACCAGGAACGACGCCAGCCGCTCGCGCGCCGTCTTGCGGCCGAGCAGCAGCATCTGCTCCTGGGCGGCGACCAGTTCGTTCGACGCCACTTCCAGCAGCCGCTTCTCCATCGCCGGAAAGTCGTCCAGCAGGGCGCGCAGCTTGGGGCGGGAGAACCGGCAGATGCGCATCGCATCCAGCGCCTCGGCGCCGAACGCATAGGTTGAGGAAACCGCGAGCCCCAGGAAGGTTCCGGTGGAGGCGAACCCGGTGATCTGCCGCCGTCCGTCCGGCAACAGCTTGAAAAGCTTCGCTGTACCGCCGGTGACGTTGAAGAAGCACTCGGCCGGATCGCCCTCCTCGATAAAGGTGCGGCCAGCCTCGACGGTGAGGCTCACGGCCAGCGCGGCAAGCCGGTCCAGGTCACGCAATTCGATGGCGTTGCACACGCTGAACGACCGCGCATCGCAGGCGGAGCACGGCTCGGATGGCCGAACGGATTCGACGATCATCGGGCGGGCACGGACTTGCGGCATAAGCGACCCACACAGAATCTGCCACCTGACGGTAGCATTCCTGTGATCTTAGCTTAGCCATTACCGAGCGTGAACCACTTTCGCGCGGGTCAGCCCTGAATGCCTTGATCTGCATCAAGGCGGGAACAACCCCCTCGACGGCACACTCCGGCGGTGAGCGGAACCGTAGTGAGCATGTCGGGCTTCACCTGCAAGAACCTGTCCCCGGACGAGGTGCACACCGTGTACCCGCTGGTCCGGGAGGTCGTTCCGAACCTCGACCTGCGCACCTGGGCCCGCATCGCCAGGCGCGCCTGCAATCCGAAGCGGGCCGGGCAGGGCGGTATCCGCGTGGTGCTGCGCCACCCCCGCCCCCTGCCCTGCGGCCTGTTCCTCTACCGCCGCGAGCACGACCTGGCGCACGGCCCGATCCTGATCGCCGAGCATATGGTGGCGATCGACGTGCTCGACCCTGAATCCGTCATGACGGCGCTGGTCAGCGAACTGGACGCGCTCGCCGAGCGGCTGGGCTGCGTGGCCATCCGCACCATGGTGCTCGGCCAGGCCTCGCTCGCCGCCTCCGGCCTCTACGCCGCCGGCCACCGCCCCGAAGGCGCCACGCTGTGGAAGCCCATCGAAGAAACAGCCCCCAAGCACAAGGCGTCAGCCTAAAGTATAAAAGTTCTTTGCTTCTTTCTTCCAAGAAAGAAGGCTGTTCTTTTTTGAAAAAAAGAACCAAAAAACTTTATTCGTTCAGACCGTGCGGGCGTGACGGGCCTGGTTCACTTTCAGATAGGTGTCGAACACCGCCGCCACCGTGCGCACGAACGGGCGCGCCTCCGGGCGGACGGCCAGCGTGTCGCCGTCGAAGTCCAGTATGCCGTCCGCCGCCATCTCGGCCAGCCCCGGCGCGGCCAGCGTCGCGGGGTCGGCGCCATGGCGCGCGGCCACCTCGACGAGGCTCACCCGCCCCTGGCACATCAGCTGCTCGATCACCTCGCGGCGCAGCCGGTCCTCGGCAGTGAGCGCCACCCCGCGCCGGGTCGGCAACTCGCCCGCGCGCACAATGTCGCGCCACTCCGCCACCGCGGGCGCGTTCTGCACGTAGCCCTCGGGCAGCGAGCCGATCGAGGAGGCGCCGAAGCCGAGCAGCACCGGCGCGGTGTCGGTGGTGTAGCCCTGGAAGTTGCGCCGCAGCGACCGCGCATCGAGTGCCGTGGCCAGGTCGTCGGTAGGCAGCGCGTAGTGGTCGAGCCCGATGGCCCGCAAGCCGTGCTGCGTGATCACCCGCTCGGCGGCCTGCAACTGCTCCCAGCGCGCCATCGCGCCGGGCAGCGCCGCCTCGGGCAACTGCAATTGGTGCTTCTTCATCCACGGCACGTGGGCGTAGCCGAACACCGCCACCCGGTCGGGACCCAGGTCGAGCGCGCGCTCCACCGTCTCCGCCATGCCCGCCGCGGTCTGGAAGGGCAGCCCATACATCAGGTCCACGTTGATCGAGCGGATGCCCCGCCGCCGCAGCGCCTCGGCGCAGTCGCGCGTGGTCTCCCAGGACTGCACGCGGTTGACCGCCTCCTGCACCCGCGGGTCGAAATCCTGCACGCCCAGGCTGGCCCGGTTGCACCCCATGCCGGCCAGCCCCTCGACGACGTCCTCGCCCGCCGTGCGCGGATCGATCTCGACGGCGATCTCCACCGCGGGGTCGAAGGCGAAATGCGTGCGCAGGCGGTCCATCACCGCGCGCAGCCCTGGCGCCGGCATGATCGTCGGCGAGCCGCCGCCCCAGTGCACATGGCGCACCTTCAGCCGCCGCCCGATCGCCGCCGCCGCCAGGTCGATCTCGGCCAGCAGCGTCTCGGCGTACTGCTCGACCGGCCCGGGCCGGTTCACCACGGTGGTGTGGCAGGCGCAGTACCAGCACATCTGCACGCAGAACGGCACGTGCAGGTAGAGCGACAGCACCGCGTCGTCCGGCAGCGCCGCCAGCCAGCCGCGGTACACGCCGGCATCCACCGCGGGCGAGAAATGCGGCGCCGTCGGGTAGCTGGTGTAGCGCGGCACGCGCGCGTCGTATTTGCGGATCAGGGCAGCTATGTCCATTGCGCCAGCATGCCGGCCGCCCGCCGCCGCTTCCATGATCTGGGTCAAGCCGGCTCAGCTAGGCCGCGGCCGGCCGGACCCCTATATAGATGCGCCATGCCACCGACCCGGACCTCCGCATGACCGCTGCCCCCGCCTCCGACGGCGCCCTCGCCTCCTGGCTGCCGCGCTTCGCCGACTGCACCGTGCTGGTGCTCGGCGACGTCATGCTCGACCGCTACGTGCATGGCGAGGTGCGCCGCATTTCGCCGGAAGCGCCGATCCCGGTGCTGCACGCGCATCGCCGCCGCGCCGTGCTGGGCGGCGCCGGCAACGTGGCGCAGAACGTCGCCGCGCTGGCGGCGAAAGCGGTGCTCGTCGGCACGGTCGGCGCCGATGCCGGCGGCGCGGAGGTCGAGGCCATCCTGGCCGCCTCCCCCGGCGTCACCGCCATGCTGGTGCGCACGCCCCACCGGCCCACCACCGTCAAGACGCGCTTCGTCAGCGACAGCCACCAGTTGCTGCGCCTGGACGAGGAGGTCGCCCTGCCCGTCGACGCGGACATCGAGCGCCAGGTGCTGGCCGCCTTCGCCGCCGCGCTGGCGGGCGCGGACGCGGTGGTGATCTCGGACTACGCCAAGGGGCTGCTCACCGACGTGGTGCTGGAGCAGGCGATCGCCCTGGCGCGCGCCGCCGGGCGCACCGTGGTGGTCGATCCCAAGCGCGCCGACCTCTCGGCCTACGCGCATGCCGACGTGCTGACCCCGAACGCCGCCGAACTGGCGCGCGCCACCGGCCGCTCGGTCGCCACCGACGCCGACGCCGCCGCCGCCGGCGCGCACGCCCGCGCCCAGGCCGAGGCCGTCGCCGTGCTGGTCAAGCGCTCGGAGAAAGGCCTGACCCTGGTGCACGCGCAGCAGCCCGTGCTGCACCTGCCCACCCGGGCGCGCGCGGTCGCCGACGTGTCCGGCGCCGGCGACACGGTCAGCGCCGTGCTCGGCATCATGCTGGCCTGCCGGGCGCCGCTGGCCGAGGCCGCGGTGATGGCCAACATCGCCGCCGGCATTTCGGTGAGCAAGCCGGGCACCGCGACGGTCGCCCATGCCGAACTGTCCGAGGCGCTGCACCAGCGCGAGCTGCAGGCCTTCGACGGCAAGATCGCCGAGCTGGAGGCGGCTTTGGCCCGCATCGAGGCCTGGCGGCGCCAGGGCCTGCGCATCGGCTTCACCAACGGTTGTTTCGATCTCATCCATCCCGGCCACGTGCACCTGCTCGCCCGCGCCCGCGCCGCCTGCGACCGGCTGGTGGTGGGCCTGAACAGCGACGCCTCGGTGCGCCGCCTCAAGGGCCCCACCCGGCCGGTGCAAAGCGAGGCCGCCCGCGCCACCGTCATGGCCTCGATGGCCTCGGCCGACCTGGTGGTGTTGTTCCCCGAGGACACGCCCGAACGCCTGATCCGCGCCATCCTGCCGGACGTGTTGTTCAAGGGCGCGGATTACCGGCTCGACCAGGTGGTGGGCGCCGATATCGTGCAGGCCCATGGCGGGCAGGTGGTGCTGATCGACCTGGCGCAGGGCCACAGCACCAGCGAGACGATCCGCCGCATCGGCAGGGCGACGGAGAGCAGCGCTTAGGGTTCAAGGCCAATCAGCAAGCGCTGCAGGCAATCCAGCGCAATCATCGGGGCATACAGTGGCGCGCTGGTGTCGCTTGGTCTCTTACTTTTGATGGCATCGCCATTGGCAATGCTTGACCAAGATCGTGTCGAATGAGACAAGGCAGCGCACGGAACAGAACAAGAATTGGGGGACTCCGATGGCCAAACACCACATCGTTGTCTGTTTTGGAAGTGTGATAGCGGTGGTGGCTTTTCTGATCCAGCCTTCCGCAGTGTTTGCCGAGCGACGACTTACGCAGAGAATCGATGTGGCGTCGGGGGACACGGTGGTTATCCCCTCCACCGCAATAAATGCAGCGAGTCGTATCGTCACGGTGTGCAGAACCGGTGGATCGCCCGAAATCATACGCTGGCCTGCAAAATCCCGAGCGGCATTCAGGTGCGGCAGCGACCCCAAAATCGGAATGATTCAGTGTCCCGATAAAGATGCAAAATTGGTGCGACGCGACGGCTGGTATTGTTCGGCGCCGTAGCCGCCCTGTGATTGCCGTGGGGCGGTTCTGCATCCAGAAGGGGGCCCAACATGGTCGGAGCTTCGAAATCGGCCCCCAACCGCTTCGGCCGGTCCAACGTCGGTAGCTCGTCCTTTTCGTCATCCTTGCTGCCGTCCTGGGCACTATCGATGGTGTGCCTGCGGACCGTCTCCAAGAGCGTTGCGCTTCCGTGTTGCCGCGCCTTTCTTCGCTGAAGCCGAGCGCTGGCTGGCAGGCCGAGAGGCTGCGGCTGCCCCTCCGAGCCGACCGCCCTTCTCAGCTGGAGCATGATTGCCGGCGTGCCCGCGCCCGGCTCCGCTCAGCCTTCCGCCGCCGGATTCTTTGTTGACCGTCGCCCAGGCCCGCCCCGCCGCCTCATCGGCCGGAACGCCGCGGCTTTCGTAGCTTGCCTCGATATGGGTGGCTTGGCGTTTTTGCTTGTCGGTGTAAGCCGATTTGTCTCCGCGCGGCATGCCGTGGTCTCCCCTCCAGGTGTTGATGAATGGCCGATGGCCCGGCGTTGAGGTGGTCACCCGGCAGCGTGCGAACCAGAGAGTGTTTCTACGCAGAGACGCGCGCACGGCAGCGTGGGACGCTGTGTCGCTCCTCCGTGGTGGCCCAGACCGTGCCGGAGGGCACCTACGACGGCCGCCAGGGCCGGCGCGCACAGGCGGGCTCAAGGATATGGCCGCGGCCCACCGCGCAGCGGCGCGGAGCGTCCTTGAACACGCCGAGCACACCGCTATCCTCAAAAAAAACGAGGATCAACCGCTTTCACGCTTGCAGCCCGAGACGGTATCTACCTTGCTGACGGCTCTTCAGCGAACGTGTGGATCGTGTAGGGTGGGCTTCAGCCCACCATCGCAAGCCACCCCACCTTACCGCCAGCGAAAGCGAGCTGTTGAGCCGGTTGCAGGCTTGAGTCGGTGGGCTGAAGCCCACCCTACCTCGCTTGAGGGCGGGCCGGGGGAGGGGTGACGGCGCATAGGGCGCTTGGCATAGGGCCAGGGGCTCCGCCCGACCCCGCCAAGTCCGGCGCGCGCCTTCGCGTGACGGGCCGAGAGGCCCATGGAACCCGGTCGTTTTGGGCTGGCTCCCGGCAATTTACCGCCGGAAGACTGCGGCAAGGACCGCGTGACGAGATGCTGGCCGTGCTGCCCATGGCCGCGGTCCCGCGCAGTGTCTACGAACGCCACCTGAACCGCGGACTTGCCAACCCAACCCAATTCCTTACCGCCGCTCACTGTTCATCTGTGATCTTTGCGGCTTCCGGCGTAATGTTCGGTTTTGGCCGTGAACCGCCTGACCGCTGTTGACGCTGGGATGAGCAAAGCCGCCATAGCGGTAGGGTGCGGTGCCAGCGGGCACCGCACCATTGAGCTCCCGGCAAACAATGAAATTCTCGATCAACGGCCACCGGGAATGGTGCGGTGCAAAGCACCGCACCCTACGGCTTGCTCATCTCGGATTCGAAAGTTCATCAAGATATTCTGGGCGTTCTACATTGTAAGAATTAAACAATTTTGTGAAAAATGGCTTGAGGGCGCTTGCGGGGGTATCACTTTCGTTAATCATACCCGTCTCCCACACCTTATCGACGAGCGATCGTCCATGAGGATTCGGAACAAGGAAATACTGCCCTGCCCGCGCGGGATAAAAAACGCCACAGTCCTTGATTCCCTCGATTCCAGCGATCCACCGAAACTGTGGGCCTAGCCCCATTCGAGTCAGAAGTTGCCGAAACGAATGCAGCGAGAATTTGAATCGATCCTCGAAATAAGGTATTCCTACGAGTCGCTGCCCAGACGATTTGGCGTGTTCTTTCATCGCTCCAACGATGTACGTATCGACGCTCCAAATTTCCCCAGTTTCGAAGATAAAACTAACAGCGGGGGTAATTGACCGGTCTCCCGTCATCCCAAAAACACCGAAACCATCGCCACTTCGCACGAAGCCAAGGTCCGAATAGCCGTCCATGAGCTGCACGAGGAGAAACCCGCTTTGTGTGGCAGCCTTTTTCAACTCGATCGACGACCAGCGCCGACCGGAATCGAATTCAGGCAGCAGCCGAAGCCAAATCGCGGGGCCAGGGACAAGTTGAACCTCCGCATCCTCACCTCCGGGAAAGCCCGGTTCGTTGATACCAATTGCGGTCCCTAGGGGGCGGAACCGTGCATTCTCCGGCTCATTAATCTGAAGCCGGTTCCCCTGGGGTCGCTTATCGACCAAATAACGTACAGCCAATTCTACCACTCGACGTGGAGCTACGTCTCCGCCTTCAATCTTCGCAATCGCGCTGCGGTCATAACCTATGGCCGCAGCCAGTTCCGCTTGGGTCAAAGCGAGGGTTTCACGTGCGGCAAGCAAGTCCGCAACCTCCCAACTCCCAACCGGAAGCTCCATTATCCTGGTAAGAATGGAAATTTCCTTAGAATTAGTTATCGACGACATGGCCTTAACTCCACCCATCCGGACACCCGAGAAGACGGGTTGATTTTTCCGCTGGGATCGAGATCATACGTGATCCACAGCACAAATCAACTGAAAATGTGATTCTCTTGCGTGAATGAGGGGCCATTTAGATGACAAAAGTGCAGGCTTGCGATTGCTTGGGGCCATTTCGAACGCGGTCGGCGACATAGCGGCCGTTCGGGGCGCAGCCGTGGAACGGCAAAGTTGTCCCCGAGCTTGCCGTCCGTCGTATCAGCGATCTGGACCGACGAATGACCGTTATTGAGCATCGGAATTTTGGTCGGGAACGGCGAGGATGGGCGCAGAGCCGACGCCGGTTCCCCGAACCTCCCACGGCCGCGCAGGCCCCGGCATCCACGCTGCACGGCGAGGCATCAGTCCCACCCAGGCAACATTCCCCCTTGCATCGGCGCGGCCTTTATGCTAGGAATGTTTTCGTGCAAGCCGCCCCCATCCCGGCCCCGGTCCAAGCCTTCGCCCCCGACTTCGCGGCCCGGTTCGGCCGCATCCT
>CAIMEK010000221.1 GCA_903839965.1 uncultured Acetobacteraceae bacterium
CAAGTGGCCGCACTTGAACGCTTCCTCCCGCCACACCGCAGGACGTGGGAGATCGAGAATCCAAAGATGAGCATCTTCAACGCTGCGGCGCTGGCCATGACGTTCTTCGGGGCGGCGGAGCAGTAGCCGTGGGGTCTCCCCGGCATTCGGGAGTGTCGAATAGTTCGGCACTCCCGTTGTGCAAGGGAGAATCGCAATGGCACAGGCAGCCAGCTCGCTCCGCCCGGATGTCTATCACAAAGTCACCGAGACCATCATCGCTCAGATCGAGGCCGGTGTCGGCACCTACCGGATGCCGTGGCACCACAGTGGAGCGCCGCTGAGCCGGCCCCGCAATGCCGTCGCGTTGACTTTCTATCGGGGAATCAATGTGCTGACGCTGTGGGCCGCCGCGCATGCCGCAGGCTACCCGAGCGGGCTGTGGGCAACCTATCGCCAGTGGAAACAGGCGGGCGGGCAGGTTCGGCAAGGCGAGCGTGGGCACCTGGTGGTGTTCTGGAAGCAGCTCGACCACCCCGCCAAAGCCTATACCGAGGACGAGGCGGAGCAGGGGACCAAGGCGAACTGGCGGGTAGTGGCTCGCGGATTTTGGGTCTTCAACCTCGCGCAAGTTGAAGGCTACGCACCCGTCGCCATGCCGGAGTTGTCGGAGACAGCACGGAATGTTCTGGCAGAGCAGTTCTATGCCGCACTTGGCATCCAGACCCGGTTTGAAGGCGGGGAGGCTTTCTATCAACCGGACGGAGACTACGTGCAATTACCCCCCTTCGAGCGGTTCCGGGATGGGTCCGCCTTCTACAGCATCTTGCTTCATGAAGGAGCTCACGCCGCCGGAGCGCCGCACCGCCTAAACCGTGACCTCACCGGTCGATTTGGTTCTGAGGCGTACGCTTTCGAGGAATTGGTCGCCGAATGGGCGTCGGCCATGGCGTGCATGACGCTTGAACTCACCCCTGAGCCGAGGATCGACCATGCGCAGTATATTGCGTCCTGGTTGAAGTTATGGGGAGCTGCGCATAACTTCAATAATCGCGAGGTGGCGATAATGTGAAGGAGCGCGACGCGGCTAAGCTATTTGGCGGATTTTCCTGCCCCGTCCTTCACATTATTTCAGAGGGTGTCGAGCCAGGCGAGCAGGCTCGCATCCCGTTTCCAAGACGGCGGATGGTTTCCCGTTGCTGGAGCGCCGACCTGTTCCAGCGCCTTTCTCTTCGTTTCGAGATTGGCCTGGGCATAGTGGTTGGTCGTATCGAGGCCGACGTGCCCTAGCCAGCTTCGGATGACGGTGATATCGACGCCCGCAGAGACGAGGTGGACGGCGGTCGCGTGCCGGAAGCTGTGCGGAGTCACATGCTTCGATCGAAGCGTTGGCACCGTTTTCGCGGCGGCCTCGACGTAAGCCGCGAGCTTGAACCGCACGCCCGACGCGCCGAGCGGCTCGCCATAACGGTTGACGAACAGCCGCTCATTCGGTGCCCGAGGTTGCCGCTCCAGCAGCTTCTTTAACAACAGCACGGTTTCCGGCCAGAGCGGGCAGATGCGTTCCTTGCGGCCCTTGCCATGGAGGCGCACGCAACTCGGCGCTTCGAACCGGACCGCTTCGGGGCACAGATCAAGCGCTTCCTGGATTCGCGCGCCGCTGTTGTAGAGGAAGGACAGCAGTGCATGGTCGCGCATTCCTTCCAGTGTCGACCGGTCGGGTTGGACGAGGATCGCCTCCACCTCCCTCGGCTCAAGATAGCAGGGGGCCGGGATCGGCGCCCTCTTGACCGGGACGGCGAGGATTGCGGCGCACTGCGCGATATATGTGGGCTCATTGCCCGCCACGAAGCCGAAGAAGCTGCGGATCGCGGCAAGACGGCAGTTGCGTGTGCCGATCGTGCCCTTTCGCTCATGCTCGGCATGACCAAGGAACGCGCTGACCTCGCTGGCAGTGAGATCGGCCAGAGTGATCCGCGCAACGCCGCCGCCCTTTCGCTCCGCGACGAACCGGAGGAACAGTCGCCAGGTGTCGCGGTAGGACCGGATGGTATGGATGGATGCGTTGCGCTGCTCGGCCAGCCACTCATGGAAGAAGGTGCGCAGCAACGCGGGGAACGGGTCGGCCGTCCTCATGCCCGCACCTCCCGCGTTAGATTGAGGCAGGCTGCGCCGACCAACCGGAACCGTTCGCTTGCTTCCTGCAGAAGATCCTGCGTGACGGTGATGTAGACCAGCGTGGAGTTGATGTCCCGGTGACCCAGATAGGTCGCTAGGAACGGCAGCCTGTCCTGCGGGTTAACGCCGGACCGGTACCATTGAAGGATCCGGTTCACGACCATCGAGTGGCGCAGGTCATGCAGACGCGGCCCCGTTCGCCCGGATGGTGGCTTGAGTCCGGCGCGGCGAAGGATGTCGACGAGCTGCCACGCGACTGCGGCCGGGGTATACCGATCGTTGCCCTGGTCATGCCAGAACAGCCCAGACTGCGGGCCCTGCGGCGCTCCGGCGCGCCGCCTTGCATCGAGATAGGCGCGCAGTTCAACCATCACACCGTCGGGCAGCGGCAGGATTCTGGTCTTGAAGAACTTCGTCTGGCGGATCGTGATCGTGCCGCACTCAAGGTCCACGTCACCAAGATCAAGGCGCGCCACCTCGCTTCGCCGCAGTCCCGCGCAGTAAGCCAGCAACAGCATAGTGTAGGCGCTCAATGGTCGCAGCGGCGCGCGCGGCGACGGATAGGACCGCGCGATCTCCAGCAGGCGCCGTACATCGGCAGGGCTGTAGATATGCGGCTTGCGATAGTGTCGTGCCACTTCCTTTTGCGGCCGTGCGTCCGGTCGCCCCGCCGGGAGGCTCGGGTCCCGGTGGCGGAGAGCCTTGGCAAGCGCGCGCTTCAGCCTTTCGCATTCGGCGGCATGATTGCGGGTGGGCTTGGCCGCCGCCCAGTGTTCCAGCATCACTGCGACCGGTTTGCTTCCAAGTTCCGGGTGGGCTTGAAGGAACCGGTCGAACCGCAGCATCCAGGTGGTCTGCGTCGTGTACCGGTATCCCCGGCTGCGCATGAGCGCGACATGATCGCGCATGATCTCGCCCAGCACGCTGCCGAACGGCTTGGGGCGGCGCAGCTCGGTAAGGGCTCGATCTGGCATCGGTGACGCCAGAGCCTGCCAGATCGGCCTGCTCTGCTTGACGCTGTACTCGCCGCGTAGCACGGCAATGGGATTCTCGGCGATCAGCTCCATCCCGACCAGATAGTCAAGGAAGCGATCGACGATGCGAGCACGGTGCAGCAACGTCGATGGGTGCCAGCGCGCTCCGTTTTCCCGGAGCCAGTCCTGCAGCGTCTGTTGGTCGATGGCTGGATGGCGTTCGGCAACATCCTGGAAGCCGTGCAGGACCTGGCGATAATAGATGCGGCTGATGGCGCTGCGCAGACGGAGTTTCGCCAGATGGCGGGTGATGATGGTGCGATCAGGATCAGGCCAAGCGGTCATGGCAGCACCTCCAATCCCGGCACGTCGAGCGCGATCGCCCTCAGATCCTCGGTTGCCAGCTTGAGATAGGGGATCGTGGATTCGGTCGACCGGTGCCCGAGCAGATCGCCAATGACCTTTTGGGGCACCGATGCGCGCAGAAGCTCGACTGCGCGGGCATGGCGGAAGATGTGGGGTCCGCATTTCCCGGACGGCTTGACCCCGGCAGCCCACAGCCGACGGCTTATCTCGCTGTATATATTCCGCAACGGACGATAGGGTGCACGCGACCGGATGAAGATCTCCCGCCTGTCAGTCTGGGGACGCCCACAGCGCAGATAGTCGAGCAGCGCCTCTCCGACCGGCGCCATCAACGGTAGGTACGAGCGGGCTCCGGTCTTGGAGTGGCGGACCCGCAGGCGCTCCGCGCGCCAGTCGATGTCCTCGAACTGCAGACCCCGGATTTCGCCCGACCGCAGCCCATAGGTCGCAAGTAGCTGCAGCATCGCATAATCGCGCAGGCCCATCGGCGACCTGTCGCGCTTCGCGGTCTCCAGCACAGCGTCGATCTGTTCGCGATCCAATACGGAGGGCACGCCCTCATAGGCATACAGCAACGGCGCGATAACGTGGCCTGTGAGATCGCTCGCGACGAATTCCATCCGGAACATGTAGCGGAGCAGCGAGCGAACCCGTTCGGCAACATCCTTCAAGGATTTGCGCCGCAGGCCTGGCGTTCGCGTGTCCATGTAAAGATCGATGTCGCGGACGCCCAGTTCCCTGATGCTGGCTGCGCCGCCGCGATCAAGCTGCCAAGCCAGAAAGTGCCGTGCCTCCCACATCAGCGCATCAATGCTCGCGGTTGCAAGACCGCGCTCATCGCGCAGCCAAGTCTCGTATTCGCAGCAGATCTTATGCCGGAGCGTCGCCTCCGGCCCGAGCACTTCCTGCTCTGGCGGCCATTGACTTTGGGTAAGGCGCAGCAAAGCGTGGATTCCGGCGCGCGGGATCGAGTGCCAATACGGCCCGGGAAGGCGGCCATGGCGCTTGCGAAAGCACCGGATCGCGTGGCGCAGATATTGTTCGACCTGTGGCGGCGTCACTGTCGCCACGTCGATATCCCGTCGCGCCAGATAATCGAGAAAACCACGCCCGTAAAAACAATAGTTGCCCACGACCACCGCGCTGTATTTTTGGTGCGTGAGCACCTCCGCAAGTCTGGCGATCAGTTTGTCATCGGTATTCGTCATCAGTGGCTCCTCAGCTGGCTGGAAGACCGCTGAGGTTCGCAACGAAAATAATGCGCAGCAACGCAACACGTAAATGACGGAAATTCGAGGATTCTGAGCGCAGAAACCGTGCTCCTTCACATTATCGCCACCTCGCGATTATTGAAGGTGCTCAAGAGAGACAACCGAGCCATCTTCGCCGCGGCGAGTCATGCACAGAAGGTTGCGGACTGGATGTGGGATAGGCAGCCAAAGGACTGATACCAACGCCCTGAGGGAATGACTCGTTCGTGTTTTCTCCGACGCGGGACGGTTCTGATTCTTAGGATGGTGAACGATGGAGGTTCGCCATGGCCATTCCGCTCCGGAGTGATTTTGACGCGACGGCGCTTCGGGCGGCGGCACGCCGAACGAAGGACG
>CAIMEK010000222.1 GCA_903839965.1 uncultured Acetobacteraceae bacterium
GGCAACATCAACACCACCGTCATCGGGCCGTACGACAAGCCCAAGGTGCGCCTGCCCGGCGGCGGCGGCGCCCCCGAAATCGCCACCTCCTGCCGCAAGGTCTTCCTCATCACCAAGCAATCGAAACGCGGTATGGTGCGGACCCTCGACTTCCTGACCACCTTCGGCCACGGCGAAGGCGGCGACCACCGCAAGCGGCTCGGCATCACCACCGAAGGTCCGGTGCTGCTGGTGACCGACCTGGCGGTGTGGCAGCCCGATCCACTGACCAAGGCGTTCACCGTGGTGTCCATCCATCCCGGCGCGACGCGCGAACAGATCGCGGAAACCTGCTGCTGGGACGTGCGCTACGCCGCCGACGTTGCCGAAACGCCGGCGCCGACCGAACTCGAACTGACCACGCTGCGTGCGTTGCACGAACGCACCCGCATCGCCCATCAGGGGAGCCACTGACATGGCCGAGGCCTTCATTTGCGACTACGTGCGCACCCCGATCGGCCGGTTCGGCGGCGTGCTTGCCGGCGTGCGCACCGACGATCTCGCGGCACTCCCGCTGAAGGCGCTGATGGCGCGCCACGCGGAGGTCGATTTCGCCGCGGTCGACGACGTCATCGTGGGGTGCGCCAACCAGGCCGGCGAGGACAACCGCAACGTCGCGCGCATGGCGCTGCTGCTGGCCGGGCTGCCGGCATCGGTGCCGGGCTGCACCATCAACCGCCTGTGCGGCTCGGGCATGGACGCGGTGCTGACGGCGGCGCGCGCCATCCGCGCGGGCGAGGCGGACCTGTTGATCGCCGGCGGGGTGGAGAGCATGTCGCGCGCGCCGTTCGTATTGCCGAAGGCACAGACGGCGTTTTCCCGCACCGCCGAGATCTACGACACCACCATCGGCTGGCGCTTCGTCAATCCGGTGATGAAAGAACAGTACGGCGTCGAGTCGATGCCGGAGACGGCGGAGAACGTTGCCGCGGACTTCGCCATCTCCCGTGCCGACCAGGATGCCTTCGCGCTGCGCTCGCAGGCCAGGGCTTCGGCGGCGCAGGCGAACGGCCGGCTTGCCCGCGAGATCGTCGCGGTAACGCTGCCGCAGCGCAAGGGCGATCCGGTGGTGATCGAGCGCGACGAGCATCCGCGTGCCACCAGCCTCGAGGCGCTGGCGAAACTTGCTACGCCGTTCCGCAAGGGCGGCACGATCACCGCGGGCAATGCGTCGGGTGTGAACGACGGCGCGGCGGCGCTCATCGTTGCCTCCGAGGCGGCGGCACGCCGGTGGGGGCTGACGCCGATCGCGCGCATTCTCGGCGGGGCGGCGGCGGGTGTGGCGCCGCGCATCATGGGCTTCGGTCCGGCGGTGGCGGTGAAGAAGTTGCTGACGCGTCTCGGCCTGTCCGTTGGGGATTTCGCGACGATCGAGCTGAACGAGGCATTCGCCAGCCAGGGACTGGCTGTACTGCGCGACCTTGGCATCGCCGACGACGATGCGCGGGTGAACCCGAACGGCGGCGCCATCGCGCTGGGCCATCCGCTCGGCATGTCGGGCGCGCGCATCACCGGCACGGCGGCGCTGGAACTGCAACTCGGCGGCGGACGCACCGCGCTGGCCTGCATGTGCATCGGCGTCGGCCAGGGCATCGCGGTGGCGCTGGAACGGGTGTGA
>CAIMEK010000223.1 GCA_903839965.1 uncultured Acetobacteraceae bacterium
AGCTGGAAGAACTGGTACGCGACGCAGTGGTCCGGCGCCGCCGAGATCGCCAGCGAAGTGCTGCGCGAATGGGACCGCCTGGCGGCGGCAACCACGATGTTCCGCGATGCGCTGTACGGCTCCAGCCTGCCGCATGCGGTGCTGGATGCCGCGGCGGCCAATCTCAGCATCCTCAAGAGCCCGACGACGGCGCGGCTGACCGACGGCACGTTCTACGGCTTCGAGGGTTGCCACCCGACCGCCGGTTCCTGCGAGGGCAGCTGCACGCATGTGTGGAATTACCAGCAGGCGCTGCCGTTCCTGTTCCCCGCGCTCGAGCGGAAGATGCGCGAGACGGACTACGCCCACAACATGGACGCGGCCGGCGGCATGAGCTTCCGGCTCGGCCTGCCGCTCGGCGCCGAACTTTCCACCGAACGCCCCTGCGCGGACGGACAGTTCGGCAACGTGATGAAGCTGTACCGCGACTGGAAGCTGAGCGGCGACGACGACTGGCTGCGCCGGCTGTGGCCGCTGGCGAAGCGGTCGGTGGAATACGCCTGGCATCCCGACAACCCGGACCGCTGGGACCCGCAGCGCAGCGGCGTGCTGTGGGGCCGCCAGCACCACACGCTGGACATGGAGTTGTTCGGGCCGAACGCCTGGCTCACCGGCTTCTACCTCGGCGCGCTGGCGGCCGGCGCGGCAATGGCCGAGGCGATGGGCGAAGCCGACACCGCCGCGGCCTGGCGCGGCATGGCGGAGCGCGGCCGCCGCTTCGTCGATGAACACCTGTTCAACGGCGCCTACTACGTCCAGCAGATCGACCTGGCCGACCGGCGCGTGCTCGATCCCTACAAGGGTGCGGACCTGTCGCGCCGGCTGATGGGTGGCACCGTCTACGACCAGTACTGGAGCGAGGAGCACAAGGAGATCAAGTACCAGTTGGGCGAGGGCTGCCTGATCGACCAGGTGGTCGCCGACTGGCATGCCCGGCTGTACGGGCTCGCGCCGGTGTTCGATCCCGCCAGGGCGGCGACCGCCCTGCGTTCGATCTGGCGGCACAACTTCAAGGAACGGCTCGGCGACTTCTACAATCCGTGCCGGGTGTTCGGCGTCTACGACGAATCCGGCATCGTGATCGCCGCCTGGCCCGAGGGCGCCCCCAGGCCCGCCGTGCCGGTGCCCTATGCGCAGGAAACCTTCCACGGCATGGAGTACGCCTTCGGCGGTGCGCTGCTGCAGCATGGCATGCTGCACGAGGGCGTGCGCGCGTTCCGCGCCGTGCGCGACCGCTACGACGGCGCCAACCGCAACCCGTGGAACGAAATAGAGTGCGGCTCGAACTATGCCCGCTCGATGGCGAGCTGGTGCGGCGTGCTCACGTTGTCGGGCTTCGGCTTCGATGCGCATCGCCGGCATATCGGCTTCGACCCGCTGCTGCGCGAGGGCCTGGCCTTCCGCGCGTTCTGGTGCAACGGCCAGGCCTGGGGCACCGTGGCGCTGCAACATGGCAGTTGCGAACTGCGCGTGCTGGGCGGCGAGACGCAACTTGCCTCGCTCGGCCTTCCGCTGCCCGACGGTGCGACCGCGGCGCTGACACACAACCGCGCCCCGGTGGCGGCCGCGGCGCGGCAAGGCGTGTTGCACTTCGACGCGTTGCCGCTGCGCCCCGGCGACGTGCTGGAGGTGGCCGCTCCATTCGATATCGCACGGCTTGCCGACGTCGCCACGCTGTAGCGCGACGACGCAACATCCAATCGGAGGAGAATCCATGAAACGCCGAATCTTCACGGCCGGGCTGGCGGGTCTGGCACTGGCCGGTCGCGGGGCCGTCGCCGCGCCGCCTGCGGCCGACACCAAGGCGGTGCTGAACGTGTTCCGCCCGGCGACGGACGCGGACATCCAGTTGATGAACCACGCGATCGCGCGCTTCAAGCCGCGCTACCCGTCGGTCGAGATCAAGGTGCAGTACGTCAGCGTCAATCCCTGGGGCGAATACATCAACCAGTTCATGAACGCGATGGGCAGCGGCGAGAACGTCGACATCGTGTCGATGCCGACCGAGGGCGCGTCCACCCTCGGCAGCCGCAAGCTGCTCGTCGATCTGTCGGAGTACCTGGCCTCCGATCCGGCCGGCAAGGAGGTGCTGGCGGACGTCGAACCCAACCTGCTGACCGCGTTGCGCTACAACGGGGTGCAGGGGCTGTTCCCGACCGAGTGGAACACCGTCACGGTGTTCTACAATACCGACATGTTCCAGGAAGCGGGCCTGCCGCCGCCGGCGCCCGAGTGGACCTGGGACGACCTGCTGGCCACCGCGCAGAAGCTGACGAAGCGCGACGCCGCCGGCCGGGTCACCCAATACGGCTACGTCATTCCCGGCGGACAGTTCGCGCTCAGCACCTGGATGCTCACCAACGCCACCGACCGGCTGTCGGCGGACGGCAAGCAGAGCAATGTGCGCGACCCGAAATTCCGCGAGACGCTGGAATTCCTGCATGACCTGATCCACAAGCACAAGGTCTCGCCGGCGTTCGCGCGCAACGATTACGGCTACGGCCCGTTCGTCGCCAAGCAGGCGGCGATGCTCTCCAGCACGCACCCGGTGGTGCGCATCCTGCGCGAAGCGAAGTTCACCTCCATCGACGTGGTCAACCCGCCGCGCAAGCGGACCGACACCATGATCTGCGGCGCGCTCGGTATCGGCATGACGCAGGCGACGAAGAACCCGGCGCTGGCCTGGGAGTTCATGAAGGTGCTGTTCGACAAGGAGGCGCAGGAAGAGGTGGCGGGCAATGTGCGCTCGATCCCCAGCCGGCGCTCGGCCGCGTCGCTGCCGGTCTGGCTCGCCACGCCGAAGCACGCCGAGATCTTCTACGGCGCCGCGGCGAAGGCCAAGCCGCTGTTCGCCCCGCCCAACTTCGCCCAGGTGGAGGAGATCATGATGCGGCACATCGAGGCGTACCTGACCGCCAACCAGGAGATCGGTCCAACCATCGACGCTATGGACGAGGAAATCACGCGCGCCATGGCACGCGTGAAGTGGTGACAAGCAGCCGCGGGCCATGTCGAAAATAGCTGCGCGGGAGGCGCGGGCGGGCTGGTCGCTCGCCGCGCCTGGCCTGCTGCTCTACCTGCTGTTCGCCTTGCTCCCCGTGCTGGTCACGATCGGCTTCAGCGTGACCGAGATCGACCGCTTCACCTGGAAGACCGACTTCGTCGGGTTCGACAATTTCGCCTATATCTGGTCGGATTCGCACTTCTGGCGCAGCCTCGTCAACACGCTGGAGTTCATCGCCCTGGCGGTGACCGGCAATGTCGGGCTCGGCCTGCTGGTCGCGGTGCTGCTGGACCGCGCCCTGCCGAAGCCGTTGCTCTACCTGCTGCGCTTTGCCTATTTCCTGCCCGTCCTGGTCGCCGCCGCGCTGGTCTCGCTGGTGTGGAAGTTCCTGTATTCCACCGATCTCGGCATCCTGAACTACTACCTCGGCGCGCTCGGCGTGCCCGGGGTCGGCTGGTTGACGGACGGAAGGGTGGCAATGGTGTCGGTGGTGATCATGGATGTGTGGAAGCATTTCGGTTTCTTCATGATCATCCTGCTGGCGGCGCTGCAGTCGGTGCCGCGCAGCCTGATCGAGGCGGCGCAGATCGACGGCGCCGGCATGCCGCGCATCTTCTGGCACATCAAGCTGCCGGCCATCGCGCCGGTGCTGCTGTTCTGCATCACCTACGCGACCATCGGCGGGCTGCAGGTGTTCGATTCGGTGCGCATCCTCACCAACGGCGGGCCGGGCGACGCCACCCGCGTCATGGTGCTCTACATGTACGAGCAGACCTTCGGCATGCAGGACATCGGCACCGGCTCGGCCGCGGCCTGCACGCTGCTGGTGATCATCATGGCGGTGACCGCGGCGCAGTACGGCTGCGGCCGTCGGCTGGCGCGCTTCTGATGCCCGGCGACCTCACCGCCCGGCTGGCTTCCGCGCTGCAGGTGCTGCATTGGCGCAACCTCGTCGTGATGCTGCCGCTGTGCGTCGGCGGCTTTGTCATGCTGCTGCCGTTCCTGTGGATGTTCAGCGCCTCGTTGCGCCCCGCCGGCGAGGCCTACCACCTGCCGCCCAGCCTGTTGCCGGACAGCTGGGACGCCACGTCGTATGCGCAGGTGTTCGCCTCCGGCCTGCCGTTCCTGCGCATGTACTGGAACAGCTTCGTCGTCGCCGCGGCCAGCACGGCCGGCGTGCTGCTCACCGCCTCGATGACCGCCTTCGCGCTGACGCGTCTGCGCTTTCGCGGCGCCGACAGCATGTTCGCCCTGCTGTTCCTCGGCCTGATGGTGCCGCCCTCGCTGGTGCTCATTCCGATCTATGTCGGCTTCGCCAGGCTGCATATCCTCGACACCCAACTGGCGCTGATCCTGCCGGCGCTGGCCTCTTCGTTCGGCGTCTACATGATGCGCCAGTTCATGCTGGGCCAGCCGCGCGAACTGGAAGAGGCGGCGATGATCGACGGCGCCGGCTACTGGCGGATCTACCGCTCCATCTGCCTGCCGCAGCTCGGGCCGGCGCTGGCGGCGCTCGGCATCATCACCTTCACCGCCAGCTGGAACAACTTCATCGCGCCGTTCGTGCTGATCAAGAGCCTGGAGCAGATGACGCTGCCGATCGGGGTGGTCGCGCTGCAGGGCGTGTTCGGCGGGGCGACCCTGTCGGTGCTGATGGCGGCGACGGTGATGGCGGTGCTGCCGCTGTTCGTGGTTTTCCTGGTGGCGCAACGCTTCATCATCGAGGGCATGACCATGACCGGCATCAAGGGCTGAGCGCCATGCTGGGATCGACGCTGTTCGGCCAGCAGCCCACGTTTTGCGGCGCGGATCTCGGCATGCCCGAGATCGAGCAGTTCGGCGCCTATCATTTCCGCCGCGGCATCGCCACCGACGACAGCTGGGAACAGCACCCGGGGCCGGAGGTGCTGTTCCTGCGCGCCGGCGAGGCGTGCTGGGAACTGGACGGCGAGCGGCTGGCGCGTGCCAACGGCGGGCAGGCGCTGATTTTTCCGCCCGGCGTGCGGCACCGCATCGTCAACGGCATCTATCCGCCGGGCCGCGCGGTGTGGATCGTGTTCGCCTCCCGCGAGCGGGCGGCGGCGCGGCCCGGCCTGTTCCCGCCGCGCGAAGTGGAGGCGCTGTTTCTGATCGCCGAACGCCAGGAGACGCCGATCACCCTGCCGGAGACGCTCACGGCCAGCCTGGGCGACCTTGCGACGCGGCTCGGCGACGAGCGCCTGCTGATCGGCGCGGTGCTGCAGGTGGCCGATGTGCGCGCGCGCGTCTACGCCGCCGTGGTCGAGCTGTGGCAACTCTGCGCCAGCGGGCAGCACCCGAGCGCGCGCAGCGACGTGGTGCGCCAGGCCGAGCGCCTGCTGGCGCAGGACCTGGCCAGCAATCTTTCCATCGACGACCTGGCGCAGCGCCTGGGCTATGCCCGCAGCCATATCTACGCGCTGTTCCGCCAGGAAGTGGGCATGGGGCCGAACGATTACCGCCAGCGCCTGCGCATCAAACGCTGCTGCGAACGCTTGAGCCAGTGCGACGAATCAATCCTGCGCATCGCGGTCGATTATGGCTACGCGAGTTCGCAGTATTTTTCGCGCGTGTTCCGCAAGTATGCCGGCGTCACGCCGAGCGCGTATCGGCGCCTGTTCGGCGGCGGGCGGCCGGCCGAACTGGCCTGAACCGGCCCGTTGTTTGCGCTGCGGGCGGTTTTTTGCAAATTCGCCCGGAAGTCGCTATTCTGTGATTTCCACGGCAACAGACATCCATCCCCCGAAGGATCACTGAAATACTTCGGAGGGCGGTTGTCATGAATTGGTCATCAAGGAGAGAGAGAAAATGGCTGCTGATCGCATGACTGTCCTGACTGCAATGATGGACCAGGGAGTGATACCGGTTTTCTATCACCCCGACGCCGAGGTGTGCAAGAAGGTCATCCAGGCCTGTGCGAATGGCGGCGCCAAGTGCATCGAATTCACCAACCGCGGTGATTTCGCTCCGCATGTCTTTTTCCAGGTGGCGTATCACTTCGCTAAGGCCGACCCGAGCGTGATCATGGGCGTCGGCTCCATCGTCGACGCGCCGACCGCCGGCATCTATATCGCCAACGGCGCCCGCTTCGTCGTCGGGCCGCTGATCAATGCCGACGTGGCCAAGGTGTGCAACCGTCGCAAGATTCCGTACAGCCCGGGTTGCGGTTCGGCGTCGGAAATCAACTACGCCGAAGAACTCGGCTGCGAAATCGTCAAGGTGTTTCCCGGCAGCTCGGTCGGCGGCCCGGAATTCGTCAAGTCGGTGCTCGCGCCCACGCCGTGGACCCGCATCATGCCGACCGGCGGCGTCGACTGCACCGAGGAATCGCTGACCAAGTGGTTCCGCGCCGGCGTGGTCTGCGTTGGCATGGGCAGCAACCTGGTGACCAAGCAGCTGCTGGAGGCGCAGGACTATGCCGGCATCGAAAAGAAAGTGCGCGACACCATCCAACTGATCAGGACCATTCGCGGGAAATAAACCATGACCGACAATGTTCTGAACGTCCGCCCGGCAGCCGAAACCAGGTGGGACTGCGTTGCCTTCGGCGAGGTCATGCTGCGCTTCGACCCCGGCTTCGGCCGCGTGCGCAACGCGCGCAGCTTCCAGGTGTGGGAAGGCGGCGGCGAGTACAACGTCGCGCGCGCCATGCGCAAGTGCTGGGGCAAGCGCGCCGCCGTGGTGACCGCGCTGCCGCAGAACGACCTGGGCTGGCTGGTGCAGGACTTCATCTGGCAAGGCGGGGTCGACACGTCCCATGTGATCTGGCGCGAGTTCGACGGCCTCGGCCGCAATACCCGCGTCGGCTTCAACTTCACCGAAAAGGGGTTCGGCGTGCGCGCCGCGCTCGGCTGCTCGGACCGCGGCCATTCCGCGGCGTCGCAGATCAAGCCCGGCGAAGTGAACTGGGAAAAGCTGTTCGGCGAGGAAGGCGTGCGCTGGTTCCACACCGGCGGCATCTTCGCGGCGCTGTCGTCGGGCACCTCCGAGGCGGTGATCGAGGCGGTCGAAGTGGCGCACAAATACGGCACGATCGTCTCCTACGACCTGAACTATCGCGCCTCGCTGTGGAAGAGCCAGGGCGGCAAGGATGGCGCGCAAAGGGTCAACCGCAGCATCGCGCCGCATGTCGACGTGATGCTCGGCAACGAGGAGGACTTCACGGCCTGCCTGGGCTTCGAGGTGGAGGGGCTGGACGAACACATCTCCAAGCTCGACCCGGCGAACTTCAAGAAAATGATCGCCCAGGCCGCGAAGGAATTCCCGAACTTCAAGGTGGCGGCGACCACGCTGCGCAACGCCAAGACGGCCAGCGTCAACGACTGGGGCGCCGTGGTGTTCGCCGGCGGGCAGTTCTACGAAGCGCCGCTGCGCGAGAACCTGGAGATCTACGACCGCGTGGGCGGCGGCGACGGCTTCGCCTCCGGCCTGGCCTATGCTTTCCTCGAAGGCAAGGGGCCGCAGGCGGCCGCGGAATACGGCGCGGCGCACGGCGCGTTGGCCATGACCACCCCGGGCGACACCTCCATGGTCAGCACCAAGGAAGTGGAAGCCATCATGAAGGGCAAGGGCGCGCGGGTCATCCGCTAGACCCGGGAACCCCCCGGGCGGTACCGTTCCCGGTACCGCCCGGAGGGGCTTTGCTCCTATCGGCATTCAAACATCGACGTCGCGGCTGGTTCGAGCAGTGGCTTCGTGCGTGCCGCCTGGTCGCGGCGAAGCCGGCGGCACTACTCGGCGGCGGGTGCCGCTGCGACTTTCCGGGGCGCCTTCGCCTTGACGGCCTTCGGCAGCTTCTGCTTCGCCGGGGCCTTTTTCGCGACGGCGCGCTTGGCGTGCACCACCGGCGCCGCCGCCTTGGCCCGCTTCGCCGGCGCCGCCTTGGTCTTCCCCGGCAGCTTCGCGCGCGCCCGGGCGGCGACTTTCTTGGTCTTCTCGCGCCGCACCTTCAGCGCATCGCGAATGGCGGTCAGCGCCGCGGAGGCGACGACCGACTGCTGCCCCTCCGCAACATCGCCAAGGGCGGCGAAGAAGGCTTGCGCTACGGTTTTCGTCCCGCGCGGAGCGCGCGCCCGGACGTCTTGCTTGGTGGCCATGATCATCAGTTTCCTTTTTTCTGATCGGGAGCGAATTCAATTCCAGCGAGACCGATTGAACACGGTAAAGACCCCGCCGTAGCCAAGGCAAGACCATTGTTTAGCGCCATTACGCGAGCGTGGATAGATCCGATACTGCGGCGGAACGCCACCCTCCGCAAATCGTTTACCTGAAATCCCGTGTGGACAGCTTGATGCCCCCCTGTGCCTGTGCGGCATCGCGTTCGCCAACGCTGCGCAGCAGATCGGACAAATCCTCCAGCCGATCCGCAATGACATGGACAACCTCGCCCTCGCGCTGCACCCGGCCGGCGCAGGCCAGCATGGCCGCGTTCAGCACCAGCCGCCGCTGGTTCTCGAACACCGAGCTCCAGACAACGATGTTGGCAATTCCGGTCTCGTCCTCGAGGGTGATGAACAGCACGCCGCGCGCGCTGCCCGGGCGCTGGCGAACCAGCACGATGCCCGGCACCACCACGCGGCGGCCGTCGCGGATGTGCAGAAGGTCCGCGCAGGCGATCATCTTTCGTCCGGCAAGTTCATGGCGCAGGAAGGCAACCGGATGGCGCCGCAGGGTCAGGCCGACGCTGTTGTAATCCTCGACCACCTCGCCGCCCTCGGTCATCGCCGCCAGCGCCACCGGCGGTTCGACGCGTTCCGGCCTGGGCTGGCGATCGGCATCGGCGGCGACGAACAGCGGCAGCGCCGCATCGGCCAGGCCGCGAATCGCCCACAGCGCCTGGCGGCGGTCGAGCCCGAGGTCGCGGTACGCATCCGCTTCGGCGAGCCGTTCGAGCGCCGCGGCAGGAACGCCGGCGCGGCGCCACAATTCCTCGATGCCGCCATAGGGTGTCGCCGCCCGGTGCGCGACGATGCGGGCGGCGTCTTCGTTCGACAGGCCCTGCGCCATCCGCAGGCCCAGCCGCACCGCGAGCAAGCCGCCCTCGGCGGGTTCGAGAACAGAATCCCAGCGCGAGGCGTTGATGCAAACCGGCCGCACCTCGACGCCATGTTCGCGCGCATCGCGCACGATCTGCGCGGGCGCGTAGAAGCCCATCGGCTGCGCGTTCAGCAGGGCGGCGCAGAACACGTCGGGATGGTGCCGCTTGAGCCAGCTCGACGCATACGCGATCAACGCGAACGACGCCGCGTGGCTCTCGGGAAAACCGTAGCTGCCGAAACCCTCGATCTGGCTGAAGGTGCGCTCGGCGAAATCCCGCGTGTAGCCGCGCTGCACCATGCCGGACACCAGCTTGTCCTTGAACAGGCTGACGCCACCATTGGACTTGAAGGTTGCCATCGAGCGGCGCAGGCGGTCGGCCTCGGTCGGCGTGAAGCCGGCGCAGACCATGGCGACCTGCATGGCCTGTTCCTGGAACAGCGGCACGCCGAGCGTCTTGCCCAGCACCTGCCGCAGTTCCGGCGTGGGATAGCTCACCGGCTCCAGCCCGTCGCGCCGGCGCAGGTAGGGATGCACCATGTCGCCCTGGATCGGGCCGGGCCGCACGATCGCCACCTGGATGACGAGATCGTAGAAGGTGCGCGGCTGCAGCCGGGGCAGCATGGCCATCTGCGCCCGGCTCTCGATCTGGAAAGTGCCCAGCGTGTCGGCGCGGCGGATCATGGCATAGGTCGCCGGGTCCTCCGGCGGAATGTCCGCCATGTCGAGCCGCATGTCGCGGTGCTGCTCCAGCAGGTCGAAGGCGCGGCGCAGGCAGCCGAGCATGCCCAGCCCCAGCACATCGACCTTCATGAAGCGCAGGGTGTCGATGTCGTCCTTGTCCCACTCGATGACCTGGCGGTTTGCCATGCTGGCGGGCTCGATCGGCACCAGCTCGTCCAGCCGCTCGCGGGTCAGCACGAAGCCGCCGGGATGCTGGCCGAGATGGCGCGGAAAGCCGATCAGCTCGCGGGCGAGCGCGAGCGTCAGGGCGAGCCGGCGGTCGTGCAGGTTCAGGCCGACCTCGGCGGCGTGGTCCTCCATCACCCCGTCGCCGTCCCAGCCGGAAACCTGGCTCGCCAGCAGGCCGGTGACGTCCTCGGGCAGGCCCATCACCTTGCCGACCTCGCGCACGGCGCCGCGCGCGCGGTAGCGGTTGACGGTGGCGCACAGCGCGGCCCGGTCGCGCCCGTAATGCGCGTAGACCCACTGGATCACTTCCTCGCGCCGTTCGTGCTCGAAGTCAACATCGATGTCGGGCGGCTCCTTGCGGGCGGCCGAGATGAAGCGCTCGAACAGCAGGCCGCTGCGCACCGGGTCGATGCTGGTGATGCCGAGCACGTAGCAGACCGCCGAGTTGGCCGCCGAACCGCGGCCCTGGCACAGGATGTTTTTCGAGCGCGCGACGGCGACGATGGTGTGCACGGTCAGGAAGTAGGGCGCGTATTCCAGTTCAGCGATCAGCGCGAGCTCGTGGCGCAGTTGCTTCTCGACCTGCTCCGGCAGCCCGTGCGGGTAGCGCGTCGGCACATGGGCGCGAACCAGGTGTTCCAGCTTCTGCTGCGGGGTCTGGCCGGTGCCGCCGCTCTCGTCCGGATACTGGTAGCGCAGTTCCGACAGGCTGAACGGGCAGCGCCCGACGATCTCCAGCGAACGTGCCACCGCGTCCGGGTGGCGGGCCAGCAGGCCAGCCATTTCGTCCGGCGTGCGCAGGTGGCGGTCGACGAAGCGCTCGCGGCGGAAGCCGGCGGCGTCGATGCTGGTGCCCTCGCGGATGCAGGTCACCACGTCCTGCAGGATGCGCCGTTGCGGCACGTGGTAGAGCACGTCGCCGGTCGCCACCGTGGGCACGTGCGCGGCCTGTGCCGCCGCGGCGAGTTCGCGCAGCCGCACCGCCTCGCCGGGGCGCCGCCGCGGGGTCAGCGCCAGGTAGGCGCGGTCGGCGAAATCGCCCCGCAGGCGGCGCAGCCCGGCCACCAGCGCGGCATCGGCCGCCTCCGCCAGCAGCACCGCCAGCAGGCCCTCGCCGGCCTGCGCCACATCCGCCCAGGCCAGGTCGCATTTGCCTTTGCCCGCGCGCCCCTTGCCCAGCGTCAACAGGCGGCAGAGGCGCGACCAGGCCGGGCGGTCGGTGGGGTAGACCAGCAACGCGGCGCCGTCGCTGAGGTCGAGGCGGCAGCCGACGACCAGGCGCACCCCGCTCTCCGCGGCGCAGCGATGCGCCCGCACCATCCCCGCCAGCGAACTGCGGTCGGCGATGCCGAGCGCCGGCAACCCGAGCCGGGCGGCCTCGGCGAACAGTTCCTCGACATGCGAGGCGCCGCGCAGGAACGAGAAATTCGTCGTGACCTGCAGTTCGGCGTAGCCGCTCATGCGCCGCCGCTGTCGGGGTGGGGGCTTGCCGTCAGCGCCGCCGCGTCCGGCCGCTTCATGATGACGAAGCCGCTGCGGGCGAGATGCGCGACCAGCCGGTCGGCGGTAATGCGCGCCATGGCGTCGTCGGCGTGGTGCACGCGCCGGCGGCCGTCGTAGCGCAGCGCGACGGACAGGCTGTCGGCGATCTCGGCGGGGGTGGCGGGGCGCAGGCGGGGGACGTTGTCGGGCGCCACGGTCAGAACACCCCGTGCAGGAACCAGCGCAGGTCGCCGGTGGCGGGGTCGCTGCCGTCGCCGCGGCGGAACAGCCAGAACCGGCTTCCCGCCGCGTCCTCGACAGCGAAATAGTCGCGCACCGCCGCTTCCTCGGCCGGGCGCCGCCACCACTCGCCGTGGATGCGCTCCGGCCCGTCGGCCTGGCGGACGCGGTGGCGCTGGCCGCGCCAGGTGAAGGCGGCCGGCGGCTGGTCGGGCAGCAGCGCGATCACCTCCACGGGCTGCGGCGGATCGAGCAGGCGCACGGGGCGCGGCGGGCCGGGCGGCCAGCCCGGCGGCGGGCTGCGCCCGATGGCCGGAACGGTGGCGACCGACCGTTCGGGAACGTCGCTCTCGACCGCGGCGGCGCGCCACACGCTGCCGGTGCCGAGCCGGTTGCGGATGCGGTCGATCAGCGCGGCGAGATCGCTTTCGGGCCGGCATTCGTCGGTCAGCGCCAGCATGGGCTGGCGGAAGGCCTGCGCCTCGGCCAGCGCCACCTGCAGCCGCATCGCCTCCACGCCCAGGCCGGGATCGACCTCCTCCAGCCGTTCGCTGAGCAGGCGCGCGAGAGGAGCGGGCTGGTGCGACGGCGCCGCCGTGCCGATGCGAATGGCCTGCACCGAGCCGTCGACGCGTTCGAACACCAGGTCCAGCCGCCGCGCCCCCTGGCCGGCGGCCGCAAGCCGGGCGCAGACCACTGCCAGCAGCGCCTCGATGGCTTGGCCGAACGCCTCCGCGGTCAGCAGCGGCTCCACGAAGGCGAGCCGATGGGCCAGCATTTCCCTCGGCGCCACCGGCTCGATCGGCTCGAAGAGGCGTCCGCTGGCCTGGTCGAGGCGTTCGGCGACCAGCCGGCCGAAGCGGCGCACCAGCGGCCCCCGGGAGGTTTCGGCCAACGGACCGATCCGCTCGAAGCCGAGCCGCCGCAGTGCGCCGAGGACCTCCCCGGGCAGCCGCAGGGCCGCGACCGGCAACGCCGCGATCGCCGCCGGGTGGTCGCCGGGCGCGACCACGGTGATGGCATCGGGGCCGAACCGCGCCAGCGCATGCGCGGCGCCGGGCGTGTCGGCGACCGCCACGCTGGCGTGCAGGCCGCCGCCGGCGAGCCGCTCCATCAGGTGCTCGAGCAGCGCCGCCTCGCCGCCGTGCAGGTGGGCGCACCCGGTGATGTCGATCCATATGCCGTCGGGCGGGTCGGCCGCGGTGAGCGGCGCATAGTGCAGGCACCAGGCGGCCAGCCGGGCCAGGGCGGCGGCATCGCCGTCGGGGTCGGCGTCCATCGCCAGCAGGCCGGGGACCATGGCGCGGGCATGGGCGAGCGGCATGGCGGGGCGCAGGCCCAGCGCCCGCGCGGCCTGGTCGGCGGCCACCACCAGCATGCGCCGGCCGTCGCTCGCCATGGTGACGAGGGGCGTTTCAGGCGGCGGCGCGTCGGGGCTGCGGCGCAGCCGGTCGGTGGCCCATGTCGGCAAGCAAAGTGCAACGACCCGTCGCATCGAACGCCTCCACGATCCACGAATGTGCCTCGCCGCCGCGGCAGCGCAGCAGGTCCAGGCGCCAGCGCGGCACCCCCAGCCCCGGCGTTTCCGGCGCCTGCGGCAAGGCCGGCCCCGAGGGTTCGGTGGCGATCCGCCAGCGCGTCGCCGCGGCGCTCGGCGCGCGCAATGCCGGGTCGTCGAAGCAGCGGCTGCGGCGCAGCAGGAACGCGGTGACGCCGGAGCGCCCGGCCGCCAGTTGCAGGCGGCGCGAGGCGGTCAGGCCGAGCGCGCCGCCGAACTCGCCGACCACCCCGGCCAGGCAGCGGTGCCGCAGCCCCTCCTCGACCACCAGCAGCACGCTGCGGGGCTGGCGGGCATGCACGTAGACCACCCGCTCCGGCGTCAGGCCGACGGCGGCCAGCGCCGGCGGGTGGAGGTCGCGCTGCTGCAGCACCCACAGCACCTCGCCGGGGATACGGGCGAGCAGGCCGGCCACGAACAGGGTGGCGGCGGTGGCGTGCTCGACCTGCGGGCCGGCGCCCGCGACCTCGTGCAGGGCGCCCAGGGCGAGGCCGCCCGCCGGCAGCGCCGCGTCGATGGCGTCGAGCCCGAACGGGAGGACGCGCTCCGGGCGGGCGGGGCCGGCGCCGTATTCCAGGTCGGCCAGCATGGCTCTGAGGGGTGCAAGAGGGGCGGTTGGGTGCATGGTCTCTCTGTCCACGAC
>CAIMEK010000224.1 GCA_903839965.1 uncultured Acetobacteraceae bacterium
CCCACCGCCAACCGCATCGTCAACCCGATCCTGCGCATGCTCGGCATCCCCCCCTACGCCCCCCGGCAACACCCGGTCCGCGCCGCACCCGCACCACGTCCGGCACCCGCGCGACGCCCCGCGTTCCCGCCACCCCGCGAGGACGCCCCCCGTTCCTCGGGCTTCCCCTGGCACGTGCTCCTCGGGGTTCCCGAAAAACCCGCCTGACCCGGCGCACGGCTTCGTGCGACGCCGGCGCACGGCTTCGCGTGACGCCGGCGTGCCCAATGGCGCCCTACTTGTTACGATATCGTATTTATCAACCGGCGCAGCGGGACTGCATCAGATTTTGCCCCCTAGGTGGCTGGCGCGCCCGGCGTCTCGTTTACGCACACCACCCGCCAGCCCTCGGGGTGGCGCTCCAGCCGGGTGAGCGACAGGTTGTGCACGGACAAATGCAGCGCGTTGTCGGCGCCGACCCCCAACGCATGCGCCACCGCGGCGCGGATGGCGCCGCCATGGCTCACCGCCACCACCTCGCCGCCGGCGTGCTCGTCGGCCAGCCGCTCCAGCGCCGCGCCGACCCGCACCAGCACCTCGGCCATGCTCTCGCCCCCCGGCGGTCGCTCCTCGGCGGCCAGCGGCCAGAACGCGTGCGCGGGCCGGCACAGCTTCGCCGGCAAGGCGGCGTGCGGCAGGCCTTGCCACGCGCCCAGGTCCTGCTCGATCAGCGCCGGTTCCACCCCCAGCGAAACCGGCGCGTAGCCGGCCGCGAAAATCGCCTCGGCGGTGCGCACGGTGCGCGACAGCGGGGTGACCAGCCACTGCGCCGGGCGCGGCAGGCACCGCGCCAGCGCGCGGAACATCGGCGCCTCCGCCAGCAGGCTGTGCGGGCACAACGCGACGTCCATGATGCCGTAAAGGTAGGTGCGGGCAATCTCCGCCACCATGGCGTGGCGGATCAGGGTGAAATGCGTCCCGGCCATCATCATTCGCCAATCGTAAGTAATGCGCCGCGCGTCCGCGCCGCCCGAAACTCCAGCATGAACAGCACCGCGGCCGCGCCCAGCCAGGCCACGTTCAGCCCGGTCGCCCAGGCCATGTGGCCCCAGGCGATGCTGCCCTCGCCGAGCAGCGTGCGCAGGCCCTCGAACACATGCGCCGAGGGCAGCGCCAGCGCCACCGGCTGCAGCACGGCGGGCAGCACGGAAACCGGGTAGTACACGGCGGAAAACGGCGTCAGCGCGAACAGCACCGACCACGCCAGCGCCTCCGCCCCGGCGCCGTGGCGCAGCACCAGGCTGACCACGCCGAGCGACACCCACCAGCCCATCGCCATCAGGTTGATCGCGAACAGAATCAGCACCGGGCCGAGCGCGAACAGGTTGTAGGCGTACAGCGCCCAGGCCAGCAGCACCGCCGGCAGCACGCCGGCCAGCATGCGCACCACCGACATGGCGATCAGCGCCGCCACCATCTCCCACGGCCGCAACGGGCTGACGAACACATGCGCCAGGTTGCGCGACCAGACCTCCTCGAGGAACGAGATCGCCACCCCCATCTGGCTGCGCAGCGCGATTTCCCACAGCAGCACGCCGCCCAGCAGCATGCCGAAGGCGACCGCCCCGGCGCTGCCCAGCCGCGCGCCGAAGAAGCTGGCGGTAAAACCCCAGATGCACATCTGCAGGGTCGGCCAATAAGCCAGTTCGAGCAGGCGCGGCCAGGACCGCCGGTACAGCGCCAGGTGGCGGTACATCAGCCCCCAGATGCGGCGCAGCACGGGCCGGATCATTCCGCCACCTCGCGCGGCCGGTCGCGGGCGATGTCGAGGAACACCTCCTCCAGGTCGTCGCGCCCATAACGCGACAACAGGTCGCTCGGGCTGCCGCGGTCGACGATGCGGCCGTGCTTCATCATCAGCACATGGCTGCACAGCCGCTCCACCTCGGCCATGTTGTGCGAGGCCAGCAGAATGGTGCAGCCGCTGTCGGCCCGGTAGCGCTCCAGCCAGGAGCGCACCAGGTCGCCGATATCGGGGTCGAGGCTGGCGGTGGGCTCGTCGAGCAGCAGCACCTCGGGGCGGTTGATCAGCGCCTTGGCCAGCGCCACCCGCGTCTTCTGCCCGGCCGAAAGCTGCCCGGCCGGGCGATCGAGCAGGTCGGTGAGGTCGAGTTCATCGGCCAGTTCGGCGATGCGCTGCTCGCCGTGGCGCACGTCGTAGAGGTGGCAGTAGACGCGCAGGTTCTCGGCCACGCTGAGCCGCTGCGGCAAGGCCACGTAGGGCGAGGAAAAATTCATCCGCGCCAGCGCGGAAAAGCGCGAGCGCGCCATGTCGTGGCCGAGCACGCGGATGCTGCCGGCGGTGGGGATGAGCAGGCCCAGCAGCATGGCGATGGTGGTGGTCTTGCCGGCGCCGTTGCCGCCCAGCAGCCCGACGGTCTGCCCCGCCGGCACCGCGAACGCGATATCGTCGACCGCCAGCGTGGCGCCGTAGCGTTTGCTCAGTCCGCTGGCCGTAATCGCATCCATGCACGCGAATTAGGCCGCGCGGCCGACCACGCCAAGAGCCGGAATGGCGGCGCTGCCGTGCTCGGACGCACTACGGATTGGCTTGCATGGGCAGGTCGTCGGTTCCCAGCGGGTTGCGCGGCCCGGTGCGCGGGCGCCGCGACGGCGACGTGTCCAGGTGGGCCGGCACCACGGCACGGCCGCGGAACAGGGTGATGCCCTGCGCCGTCCCCCAGGTCAGCGCGGCCTCGGTATCGGCCCGGCTCAGCACGGTGTGCGCGGCATCCGGCAGCGTGCCCGCGCGGTCGAGATGCGCCAGTTCGGGCGACCAGGGGAGCTGCAGCATGTCCAGCCCGATGCGCGGCAGCGGGAAGGCGTCCACCAGTTCCGCCGTGACCCCGCGCAGCAGCAGGCGGTAGCCCCTGCCGTGGGCGAAGTCGCGGGCGAACATGAAGGCGGCGAGGTCGCACATCACGTCGGCCGCCTGCAGCTCGATCACCACCCGGCCGCGCAGGCCCGCCGGCAGGGCGGCATCGAAACGCAGGAACTCGGGCCCGAGTACCGAGGCGACGTTCAGGTTGAGGCCGAACGGGCCGGCGTCGGCCAGTTCTTCCGGCGCGCTGAGCAGCGCCAGCATGCGGCGGTCGAGCGTGCGGGTCAGCCGCCGGAACAGCCATGCATCGGTGCGCACCTCGCGCTCAGGCGACAGCGTCGCGGCGATTTCGGCCACCGACAGGCTGCGCTTTTCCCAGCGCAGGCGGAATTCGCCGTCCGGCAGGCGTTCGCAGATCCGGTGGCGGCGGATGAAGTGCGCCACGTCGGCCTGCGCCAGCGCCGCCTCCAGCGCGGTCAGCGTCGGCGGATTGAGCGGCCCGGTCGGCAGCGGCGCCACCGGAGCCGCCGGGGCCTGGGATTCGCGCGGCACCGGCGACCCCGCCGCCAGCAGCAACACGTTGGCCTGTGCGGGCAGGTCGAGCACGACCACCAGGTTCTCCGGGTCGGGCAACTGGTCGTCCTCGTCGGCGAACAGGCGCAGCAGGGCGCCGACGCTGGCATTGAGGGCGGCCCGCGCCTCGCCGCGCCAGACCATGGCGAGGTCGCCGTTGGGCAGGCGGAACCGCCGCGCGCGGTCGGCGAAGGACAGCGGGTCGAGCGCGGCGCGCGCCAGCCGCAGGTGGTGCGGCCGGGTCTGCGCCTCGGGCAGGCGCGACAGCCGCACCAGCAGCGCCCGGCGGGCGATGCCGGCGGTGACACACTCGCGCACCAGGGCCCGCAGACGCTCGGCGTCGGCACGCAGTTCCTCGTCGTCTGCCGGCGGCAGCCAGGGGGCGAGAGCGCTCATGCCCTGCTCCCGCCGACCGGCACCATGGGGGCATCGCAGCCCGTCCGGCCGCCCGGCCCGACCACGGCCGTGCGCTCGATGCACTGGCGCAGCGTGCAGCCGGCGGAGCGCGGACAGCCCAGGCTGCGGCCGGCCGCCAACACGGCGTCCACGTGGTTGCCCTGGAAACGGCGGATGCCGTGGGCGAGGCCCCAGCGCAGCGCCGCCTCGCTCTCGGCACGGTGCAGCACGACGCGGTCCGGTCCCAGCCGCTCCAGCGCGACCAGCACCTGCAGGCGTTCCTGCATGGGCAGGTCGGGCATGACGGGCGACCAGTCGAGCTTGACCAGGGCCGCCCGAAAGACCCCCGGACGCACCAGCAAGAGCGCCAGGTGCGAGACGCCGTCGAGCACCAGCGTCATGCCGGCATCGGCCACGGCACGGCGCGCGCCGGCGAAGGCCTGCGGGTCGGCACAGGCCTCGACCAGCGGCACCTCGATGCCGACCGCAGCACCGACGCTGCGGCTGACCCGAGCGAACCGGGCGAAACCGTCGGACAGGATGGCGGGCAAACCCAGGTTCAGGTGCCAGGACAGGCTGCCGCGTCCGGCGCCGGCGATGTCGAGCGCGCCGCCGGTGCCGGCGACGTCGGCCAGCAGCGCCAGCATGCGCCGGTCCAGGCGAAGGGTCAGGTAGCGGAACAGGAACGGATCGGCCACCGCCTTGCCGGGTGCGCCGGCGCGTGCCTCCAGCGCGGCGATCGAAAAGCCGACCTCGCGGTAGAGCGGCAGCAGCGGCGGACCGCCCGGGCCGCTGGTCGGGTTGGGCTGCGGCACCAGAACGCCGACCTGGCGCTGCACGAGGCCGGCGATGACGGGGCTTTCGGCGACCGCGGCGATCGCGTCCACCTCGGCGATCTGCCCGGCCAGCCCGGGGCCGAGCGGAGACGGCTCTTCCTCCGGAGCGGATTCGGACATGCGCGCCGTGGCGTAGGCGGTCAGCGCCGCAAGCTCGTGCTGCAACGGCCACACCGTGGTGACCCGGGCCGGATCGGGCAGCTCGGCGTGCAGCAAGGCCGCCATCGTGTCCGGCAGCGCGGTCGGGTCGGGCGAGGCCAGGGCCGGTTGGCGACGGGCGGATGGCGGCCGGGCCTGGTCCGCCACGCGGCAGAGCAGCACCAGGTCGCCGTTGCCGAGCGCGAACACCTGGCCCTCGTGGCGCTGCGCGGTGTCATCGAGGATGGCGCGGGCGACGCGGCGGTGGTGCGGCCGCGGGCCGACCCGGGTCAGCCGCGAAAGGTGCAGCACCAGCGCCATGCGCCCTTCCGGGGAACGGCCGGCGCGACGCACCGCCTCCAGCAGCAGGCGCTCGGGCCAGCGGCCGACCTCCAGGGGCGTGTTGGGCACGCCGACGCCCGCCTGGGTGCCGACCGGCCCGTCCAGCACAGCCTGACGCTGCAGCATCGCCTGCCCATTCCTTTCGTGCGGCCCCCGGCGGCCCGCAAGCACGCCACATTGCTTCGAAAAGTGCCGCTCGCTGCGCTACACTGCCGCGCCATGATTACCCCCTCGTTAGCGCCGGCCTCGCTGCCGGATGGGTTGCGCGTGTACGCCGTCGGCGACGTGCACGGCTGCTCGGATCGGCTGCGCGCCCTGCACCGCGACATCGCACGCGACCTGGCCGCGCGGCCGGTGGCCGACGCGCTGATCGTGCACCTGGGCGATTACGTGGACCGCGGGCCGGATAGCGCCGGCACCGTCGAGATGCTGCTGACGCCGTTTCCGCATGTCGGCGGCTGCGCCCCGCGGGTGGTGAACCTGATGGGCAACCATGAGGAAATGATGTTGACGGCGCTGGCGAAACCCGACGCCGCGCCGCACTGGCTGGCCAACGGCGGCGACAGCTCGCTGGACAGCTGGGGCGTGGCGCTGCGGTCGCGCGCGCGCGACTGGGAGGCGGGCGTGCCGCCGCGCCACCTGGCGTTCCTGCGCGGCCTGCCGCTGATGCATGCCGCCGGCGGCTACCTGTTCGTGCATGCGGGGCTGCGCCCGAACACGCCGCTGGTGCGGCAGTCGCGGCTGGACATGCTGTGGATTCGCGAGCCGTTCCTGTCGTTCGACGGCAGCTTCCCCGGCGTGGTGGTGCACGGCCACACGCCGTCGCGCGAACCGGCGGTGCGGCGCAACCGCATCGGCATCGACACCGGCGCCTACATGGGCGGCGTGCTGACCTGCCTGGTGCTGGAAGGCGACCGGATGGCCTTCATGTTCTGCTGAGCCGGGAACTCGTTGCCCTGGCCGTGATTGTTCGCCTTGCTATCGCTTGGCCGGCGGGTTAGGGCATCGACATGCAAGCCGACGAGGCGCCCGGGGACCGGGCCGACATGTGCCAGCCGGCCATCGACCTCGAGGGCGCGGTGCACCGGCTGTCGCGCACCAGCGTGTTGGTGGTCGGCGACGTGATGCTGGACCGCACCGTCTACGGCGACATCGAACGGATCAGCCGGGAAGCGCCGGTGCCGATCCTGAAGGTGCATCGCGAGACCGCGCAGCCCGGCGGGGCGGGCAACGTCATGCGCAACCTGGGCGCACTGGGCAGCGCGGTGGCCTTCGTGTCGGTGGTGGGCGACGACGCCGCCGGCTCGGAACTCACCGGGCTGGTGGGCGGGCACCCCGGGGTGGAGCCCTGGCTGCTCGTGCAGGGCGGGCGGTGCACGACAGAGAAAACCCGCTTCGTCGCGCTCGGCGACCACCACGGCCACCCGCTGCTGCGCACCGACCGCGAAGATGCCGGGGCGATCCAGCCCGGGCTGGCGAACCGGCTGGTGCGGATCGCCTGCGACGCCATGGCGGCGACCAGCGTGACGGTGCTGTCGGACTACCGCAAGGGCGTGCTTGCCGGCGATGTTCCGGCGCAACTGATCGGCGCGGCGCGGCGGCTGGGACGGCCGATCGTGGCCGACCTGCGCGGGCACGACTATGCACGCTACGCCGGCGTGGACGTGCTGCTGACCACGCGGCGCGAATTCGCCCGCAGTTGCGCGATCGCGCCCGACACCGATGCGACCTTCGTGGCGGCGGCGCAGCAGATGCGCCTGCGGCACGATATCGGCACGGTGCTGCTGACCAGCCCGATCTCCGGCATCACGCTGGTGCACGACGGCGCGCCGCGGCATTTCCCGATGGACACGCCGGACATGATGGACCTCGCCGGTGCCGGCGACAGCGCGGTGGCGGTGGTGGCGGCCAGCCTGGCGGCCGGGCTCGACCTGCCGGCGGCGGCGCAGTTGGCGACGCTGGCGGCCGCGATCGTGCTGGGGCGCACCGGCTCGACGGTGGTGCGGCCGGGCGACCTGCTGGCCGCGCTGTCGCCGCAGGCCGGGGCGTTGAACAAGATCGTGCCGCGCGAGCAGATTCCCGAACGGGCCGAGCGCTGGCGCCGGCGCGGCTGGAAAGCGGGGCTGGTGCAAGGCCACTTCGACCCGTTGAAGAGCCAGGACATCCAGTTGCTGGAACAGGCACGGGCCGCCTGCGACCGGTTGGTGGTGGGGCTGCACGACGACGCCTCGATGCAGCGCCACCGCCGCCGTGGCGCGCAGCCCGGGCAGTCCGAGGCGGTGCGCGCGGCCCGGTTGGCCGACTTGGCCTGCGTCGACCTGGTGGTCATCATCGGCGAACACGACGGCGCCGACCTGATCGGAACGCTGCGGCCCGACGTGCTGGCCGGCACGCCTTGCGCGGCCGAGGCAGAGAAGGTGCGCGGCTATGGCGGGCGGGTGCTGGCGGCGAAGCGGTTGGAAGCACCCTCGGACGCCGTGGGCTAAGCCGGGACAGGGATGGCGTGGCGGCTGCGCGCCAGCGAAACCAAAGACTCCGTTGCGCTGAAAGAGCGACCAGAAACCGCTTCTTTCCCCCCTCAGAGCCCCTGCCTTGCTTACGCGATCGCTTCGCGGCCCATCTCCAGGTACTTCTCCCACCGGCGCGCCCTGAGCACGGCCGCATCGACATCGAGCAGCGGCGCCAACGCGGCCTGCACGGCCTCGCCGACCGCCGCGATGGCGGCCTCCGGGTCGCGGTGGGCGCCGCCCAGCGGTTCGGGCACTACGGTGTCGATCAATTTCAGGCGCTTGAGGTCTTCGGCGGTCAGTTTCAGGGCCTCGGCGGCGGTGGCGGCCTGGGCGGCGTCCTTCCACAGGATCGCGGCGCAACCCTCCGGCGAGATCACCGAGTAGACGGCATGTTCCATCATCAGCACCGCGTCGCCGGCGGCCAGCGCGATGGCGCCTCCGGAGCCGCCTTCGCCGACGATGGTCGCCACCACGGGCACCGGGGCGTCCAGGCAGGCCTCGATGGAGCGGGCGATCGCCTCGGCCTGGCCGCGCGCCTCGGCCTCGACGCCGGGAAAGGCGCCGGAGGTGTCCACGAAGGTCAGCACGGGCAGGCCGAAGCGACCGGCCAGCTCGATCAGGCGGCGGGCCTTGCGGTAGCCCTCCGGTCGGGCCATGCCGAAATTATGGGCGACCCGGCTCTCGGTATCGACGCCCTTCTCGGTGCCCAGCACCATCACCGACCGGCCGCGAAACCGGCCCAGCCCGCTCAGGATGGCGGCGTCGTCGGCGAAGGCGCGGTCGCCGGCGAGCGGGGTCCAGTCGGTGATCAGGTGGCGGATGAAATCGTTCGCCTTCGGCCGTTCCGGGTGGCGGGCGACCTGGGTTTTCTGCCAGGCGGTCAGCTTGGCGTAGGTGGCGCGCAGCTGGCGGTCGGCCTTTTCGGTCAGCTTGGCGACCTCATCGGCGATGTTGAGGCCCTCGGCCTCCGGCATCTTGCGGAGCTCGTCGATTTTGCTCTCGAGCTCGGCGATGGGTTTTTCGAAATCCAGGAAATAGCGCATGGCGTGATGATCTAGCACTCGCAGCGAACGCGGTCAGCCCCCGCTTGCGCGGGCCACGGCGAGCGGGTGGTGGGCCTCCACCAGGCGTTGCAGGCGTTCGGCCAGCACGTGGGTGTAGATCTGGGTCGTCGCGATGTCGGCATGGCCGAGCAGGAGCTGCAGGCTGCGCAGGTCGGCGCCGCGGGCCAGCATGTGGCTGGCGAAGGAGTGCCGCAGCACGTGCGGCGAGACCCGCGCGGGGTCGATGCCGGCCTCCAAGGCCACCAGCTTCAGGCCCTGGGCGAAGCCCTGGCGGGTCAGCGGGCGGCGGGGATCGCGGCCGGGGAACAGCCAGCGGCCCTTGCGGCCCGCCGTCAACGCCGCCGCCGCGTCGCGCGCCGCGTCCGACAACGGCACCAGCCGTTCCTTGCCGCCCTTGCCCCGTACCATGAGCACCGCGGCGTCGCCGGCCAGCGCGGCGCGCGGCAGCGAAAGCAGCTCAGATATGCGCAGACCGGTGGCGTAGAGGATTTCCAGCGCCGCCACCATCACCTCCGCGAGCCCTGCTGGCCGCCCCGCCGCGGCGGCCAGCAGCGCGTCGACCTCCTGTTCGGAGAGGTATTTGGGCAGCCCGCGCGGCAGTTTCGGCGCATCGAGGAGCTCGGTGGGATCATCGCTCCGCACGCCCTCGCGCAGCAGGAAGCGGTGGAACCGTCGCAGGGCCGAGAGCCGCCGCGCCGCCGTGCGGGCCGAGCGGCCGGCAGCGGAGAGCGATGCCAGGTAGGCGCGCAGCGTTGCCACGCGCGCCTGCGCCGGCGCCTCGCCGCGGCGGGCGGCAAAACCGGCAAAATCCTCCAGGTCCGAGCGGTAGGCGGCCAGCGTATTGGCGGCGGCATTGCGCTCGGCCAGCAACATTTCCAGGAACGCCTCCAGGTGGCGATCCAACGGGCTACCCGGGGCGCGGGCCGAAATGGTCGTTCGGCAGCACCTTCTGGATCTGCTTGGGGTGGGGATCAGGCGGGAAGGCACCGAGCGTGAGCAGGCCGGCCGCCAGCACTACGCCACCAATCAGCAAGACCAGCAGGAAAACCCTGCGCATGAACTCCGCTCCGCTTGATGCCGACGCTATGCCCTGGCCGGCGCTGTGCTAGCCTTGGTACTCATGACACGCAACCCAGGGGTGGAACAGGAGTGAGCCTGAAGGAAACTGCTCCGCAGCCGGGCGGCCGCCCGGGCGCGCCGCCGGTCGAGCGGGAAAGCGCGCCGCCCGGGTGGCTGAAGGGGCGCAGCATCGTGCTGGTCGGGCTCATGGGCGCGGGGAAGACCTCGATCGGGCGGCGCCTGGCGGCGCGACTCGGCATGCCTTTCCATGACGCCGACAGCGAAATCGAGCTGGCGGCCGGCTGCAGCATCGCCGAATTGTTCGAGCGATTCGGCGAGCGCGAGTTTCGCGACGGCGAGCGGCGGGTGATCCGCCGCCTGCTGTCCGGCGATCCGCTGGTGCTGGCCACCGGCGGCGGCGCCTTCATGGACGACCAGACGCGCGCGACCATCCGCCAGGAGGCGGTGAGCATATGGCTGCGCTGCCGCCTGCCCGTGCTGCTACGCCGCGTGTCCGGCCGCACCCACCGGCCGCTGCTGCATGACCAGAACCCCGAGGACGTGCTGCAGCGGCTGATGGCGGCCCGCCACCCGGTCTACGCCGAGGCGGAAATCGTCGTGGACTGCAGCGACGAGCACCCTGAGACCACCACGTCGCAGGTGCTGGCGGCGCTGCACGCCTACCGGCCGCCGCGCCGGCTGGCGCTGGCGCTCGCCGGCGGCGGCTACGAGGTGGTGGTGGGCGAAAACCTGCTGGCCCGCGCCGGCGCATTGCTGGCGCCGGTGCTGCCGCAGAAGCGTGCCGTGGTGGTGACCGACTCGACGGTGGGGCCGTTGCACCTGCCCGCCCTGCTGGAGGGGCTGCACGCCACCGCCATCGAGACCCGCACCCTGACCGTGCCATGCGGCGAGGAGTCGAAAAGCCTCGTCAGCTACGGCAAACTGGTCAACGAAATGCTCGCCGGCGGGTTGGAGCGGCGCACCGCGGTGATCGCGCTGGGCGGCGGCGTGGTGGGCGATCTTGCCGGCTTTGCCGCCGCCACCCTGCTGCGTGGCCTGCCGTTCGTGCAGGTGCCGACCACCTTGCTGGCCCAGGTGGATTCCTCGGTCGGTGGCAAGACCGCCATCAACACCGAGCACGGCAAGAACCTGCTCGGCGCGTTCCATCAGCCCCGCATGGTGCTGGCCGATACCGCGACATTGGCCACCCTGCCCCGGCGTGAGCTGGGCGCCGGCTACGCGGAAATGGCGAAAGCCGGAATGATCGGCGATGCCCGTTTCTTCGCCTGGTGCGAAGCCAACGGCGCCGCCGTGATGGCCGGCGACCGCGAGGTGCAGGCCGAGGCGATCATGCGGGCCTGCGCCTTCAAGGCCCAGGTGGTCGGCGGCGACGAGCGCGAGGAGAAACCCGACGACGGCCGCGCCCTGCTGAACCTCGGCCACACCTTCGGGCACGCGCTGGAGGCCGAACTCGGGTACGGCACCATCCTGCACGGCGAGGCGGTAGCGGTGGGCATCGGGCTCGCGTTCCAGCTTTCGGCGCGGCTGGGGCTGTGCTCCGTGGCCGATGGCGACCGCGTGATCGGGCATCTGGCCTCGGTCGGCCTGCCGGCGGAACTGACGCACCTGAACCGTCGATTCTCTGCCGCGAGCCTGATCGCGCATATGCGCCGCGACAAGAAGATCCGCGACGGCAGGCTGACGTTCGTGCTGGTGGGCGGCATCGGCCACGCGTTCACGCGCTCCGACGTGCCGCCCGAGGCGGTCGTCGAGGTGCTGCGCGAGGCTGGCTGCGAGGCTTGAGCCGGCTTCACCGTTACAGCGACATGATGAAGCGCAGCGGGTCGCCGATATAGCGGATGTTGGTGACCAGGTAGTTCACCAGGATCGGCTGGGTGCCGGCGCCGCGCACTTCGCCGCCGTAGACGCGCAGCATGCCGGTCCAGTCCATCGCGATGCCCAGGGGCCGTGGAATGCGCTTGTAGCGCCCGGTCGGCGCGGTGATCGGCACCAGCGCCCCGCTGGGCGTGATCGGCACGCGGCCGACCGGCATCGCCTCGCCGGACTCAGTCAACAGGGCCGGATCGGGCGGCGCGGCCGGTCCGCTGCCCGCCACGTAGCCGATGCCGCCGGGCGGGGCGAGCAGCAATACGCGCTGCGGATCGTGCCCGGCCAGGCGCTCCGCCAGCCCAGCCCATTCCTCGGTGGTGAGGTACTCGGAGTCGCGAAACCCCTGGGGGATATGCAGTTCGTCGAAGGTGTGGCGGATCTCGACCTGCCAGGCCATGCGCTCGGCCAGCAACGTTTCCACCAGCCCGGGGATCTCGGCGAGATTAGAACGGTAGGCCATGATGTTGTAACGCAGCCGCGGCGCCCGCCGGCCCGCCGCGAAGCTGGCCAGCAGCATGTCGCTGTTGGCCTGGAAGATGTGGTAGCGCGCGCCCTTGCGCAGGCGCTCGTACAGCGCCGGGTCCAGGCTTTCGAGCGAAACGTTCAGGTGGTGCATGCCTGAATCGGCCAGCGCGTCGAAATAGTCCCGCGGCATCCGCTTCGCGAGGTTGGTGGTGAAGAACAGCTTGTCGCGCCAGGCGTCGGGCACCATGCGGATGAAGTCCAGCAGCCCGGGGTGCAGCGACGGTTCGTGCAAACAGGACAGCCAGAAATTGCCGGCGGTCACATACGGGATCAGCCGCAACGCCGAGCGGAAGGTTTCCTCCGACATCAGGTTGGTGCGGTGCACGTCGGCGTAGTCGACCACGCAGAACGGACAGCGCAGGTTGCAATTGTCGACCACATCGAGGGCGACGTGGCTGATCGGCTGGAACGCGGTGCCCATTTCCGGCGCGTGCTCGGCATGCCAGGCGGCGCCCACCGGGCGCACCAGCACCCGGTCGCGCTCCGCGGGCGTCAGCGGGGCGGGATGGAAGGCATAGAAGGAATAGGCGCCATCGCCGACGCCGACCTGCACCAACTGGGTGGAGTAGGTGTCGGCCACGCCGTGGCCCAAGATGCGCTCGCCCTCGGGCCCGGGCAGCACCACCTCGTACTCCACCCGCCGTGACGGATCCGACAGATCGCGCATCCAACCCGCGACATGGTGGGTCGTGCGCTCGTCCAGATAGCCCTGCCAGGGCCCCCCGGTGGCCGGGGCGAGCGGGGCGTCCGGGCCGTCGGCCGGGGCGGCGGGGATGGGGAAGACGCTGTCGGCCAGATCGGTGCGCAGGCCCGGCGCCAGTTCCGCCTGCCACGCCGCGCCGACCGCGCGCACAACCAGCGCGTCGCGCTCGCCGGCGGACAACGGCCGGGCGAAGCGGACGTTGAAGGCGTGCCGGCCGTCGCCGACGCCGACGGTGCGCAATATCGGGCTGAACCGATCGGCCACCCCACGGTGCAGGATGCGCTCCCGCCCAGGGCCGGGCACCACCACCTCGAAATTCAGCCGCGCCGTCGGGTCCGCCAGGTCGCGCACCCAGCCCGCGACGTGGTCGACACTGCGTTCGTCGATGTAGCCCTGATATTGCGCCATTGCAGTCGGCGGTGCGTGGGTCAAGCCGTCACGCCACCGCCTCACTCCTCCTCGTCGTCGCGCTCCTCGGCATCATTGAGGTGCTCGTAGTACCAGTCCAGCATGTCATCGTGGAAATCCGGGTCCTTGAGCAGGCGCATGGCGAGCGCCAGCACGATCTCCGGCGCCGCGGCCTGGTCCGCGGCATCCGTCTCGACATCCGCGGCGGCGACCACCCGCACCGACATGGTTCCGTTGTCCTCGCCGACGATCAGGGCAACCTCGCCGGAGTCGAGGTCTACCGTGGTCGGTTCCGTCCTGGGTGGCATCCGTGGCACTCCTCGTTCGCGCCGCACCATGCAACGGCCTGCAGAAGCACCGCAACGCACCGACCCCGGCATGGCGGCGGGGCGGCGGGGCGGCGGGAAGATTCCGGCCCGTCACTTCGCAAACTGCATTCCCTGCAACCGGATCAGGCCATCCGGCACCTGTTCGAAGCCGGTCAGGGCCTTCTTCATGCCAACGATGTTGCGCGTATTCCAGAGATAGATCTGCGGCAGGTCCTTGCGCTCCTGCTCCCAGACCTGGCGGTAGAGGTCCCGCCGCTCCGCTGGATCGCTGCGCACGCGCGCCTCGTCGAGCAGGCGGTCGACCGTGGGGGAGGTATATTTGCCGTAATTGAACGTGCCCCCGGTGTGCAGCATCTGCCACATATTGCCGTCGGCATCCGAGCGGCCGGACCAGCCGATCAGGTAGACCTGGAAATCCCCCTGGTAGGCGGCCTGCAGGGACGAGGCGAATTCCAACGAGCGAATCTTCACCTCGAAGCCGGCCTCCGCCGCCATCGACTGGATCACCTCGGCGGCCTGCTGAACTTCGGGGCTGTTCGGGGCGGTGATCACCACCTGCACCGGAGTGGCGACGCCGGCCTGTTTGAGCAGCGCTTTTGCCCGGGCGATATCGGGCGCTGGCGGCTGGATGGACGGCGCGAAGAACGGCGAGGCGGCGGGATTGGCCTGCGCGGTCGGGATGAAGACGCCGTTGTAGACCACCTGGATCAGCGCCGTCCGGTCAATCGTCAGCTCGAAGGCCTGCCGCACCAGGGCGTTCTGGCCGATCACGCTGTTCGCGGCCGGGCCGTTGGCGGTGTTGACGTAGAGCGCCTGGTTGCCGAGTCCGTCGCCGACGGCGAGCTTGAGCCGCGGGTCGGAGGCAACCTGCGGCATGTCGGTCGGCAGCACGTATTCCACCAGGTCGATGGCGCCTGCCTTCAGGTTGGCCAGCCGCGCCGCGGAGTTCACGATCGGCAGGTAGATCACCTGGTCGAAGTGGAAGGCGGCGGCGTTCCAGTGGGCCGGGAAGCGGCGCAGCACGATGCGGTCCTGCGCGGTGCGGCTCTCGAAGGCGTAGGGGCCGGCGCAGACCGGGTGGTTGCCGAAATTGGCCGGGCCGAGCGCCTCGGCCGCCTTGGGCGAGATGACGATGCCGGCGCGGTCGGCGAGTTGCGCCAGCAGCGGCGAAGCCGGCGCCTTCAGCAGCAGCCGCACGGTCAGCGGATCGACCACCTCGATGCTCTGGATCGGGTTGATTTCGCCGGCCCGCATGCTGCCCTTCAGCGTGAGGTTGCGGTTCAGCGTGTACTTCACCGCCTCGGCGTCGAGCTTCTCGCCGTCGTGGAAGGTCACCCCCGGGCGCAGCGTGATGACCAGGTGGGTGGGGTCCTCGTAGCGATAGCCGGTGGCAAGCTGGGGGATGATGTTGAGCCTGGCATCGAGGTCGAACAGCTTGTCGCACATCGCGGCATAGACGATGCGGCCGACCAGGGACGACCCCAGGGTGGGGTCGAGCAGGTCGGGGTCCTCGCGCAGCCCGATACGCAGCGTGCCGTCCTGGGCGTGCGCGCCGGCGGCAAGCGCCAGGGCACCCAGGAGACCGAGCAGGAATCGACGCATTGGGGCCTCCGATCAAATCCGCGCTGGTGTGGCGCAGGACGCGGGGAAAGGCCAGGGCTTTGCCGCCGGGGCGCGCCGCCCCCGCTGCAGCCGACGCCTCCCGGCGCATCGCCCATGCGCTGACGCGATTTGCCATGTCCGACCGGGTCGGACTATCCCGTGCCGCCACACCGCCGGATTCGCGCCCTGATGCTGCTTTCCCGCCTGCTCGCCGCCCTCGTCGAGGGCAGCCGGCGCCGTGCCCCCCTCGTGCTGGTTGTTGCCGCCTTGCTGGCCGCCCTGGCCGGCTGGCTCGCCGTCGCCCGCCTGGGCGTCAGCACGGACACCGACGAACTGTTTGCCGCCTCGCTGCCCTGGCGCCAGCGGGAGCTCGCCTTCGCGCGCGCCTTGCCGCAGTTCAGCGACCTGCTGGTGGCGGTGATCGACGGCGCCACGCCCGAACAGACCGAGCAGACCGCCACCGACCTGGCCGCGGCGCTGCACGCCGACCCCGGGCATTTCACCAGCGTGCGCCGCCCGGACGCCTCGCCGTTCCTGGAGAACAACGGGCTGCTGTTCCTCGACGCCAAGCCGCTGGGCGACCTGATGGACCGCACCATCGACGCCCAGCCCTTCCTGGGCCAGCTTGCCGCCGACCCCAGCGCGCGCGGGCTGTTCGCGGCCCTCACGCTGCTCGGCATGGGCGTGGAGCGCGGCGCGGCCCAGTTGGAGCCGATGCGCCCGGCGCTGGAGGCGTTCCGCCGCACCCTGGCCGATGCCGCCGACGGACACCCCAGGCCGCTGTCGTGGCAAACCTTGCTGGCCGGCGACGTCTCCGCCCTGGCCGGCCAGTATCGCTTCGTCCTGGTCCAGCCCCGGCTGGACTATGGCGCGCTGCAGCCCGGCGGCGCCGCCACCCAGGCCATCCGCGACGCGGCCGCCGCCTTGCCCTGGGTGAAGGCGGGCCAGGCCCGCGTGCGCATCACCGGCTCGGTGGCGCTGTCGGACGAGGAGTTTGCCTCGGTCGCGCAAGGCGCTCTCGCCGGCGTGATCGGCTGCCTGTTGCTGGTGACGGTGTGGCTGGTGCTGGCGGTGCGGTCCTGGCGGCTGATCGTGCCGATTCTGCTCACGCTGGGACTGGGGCTGCTGCTGACCACCGGCTTCGCCGCGCTGGCGGTCGGCACGCTGAACCTGATCTCGGTGGCCTTCGCCATTCTGTTCGTCGGCATCGCGGTGGATTTTTCCATCCAGTTCTGCGTGCGCTACCGCGAGATGCGGCTGCTGACCGACAGCTCCGAGGCGGCGCTCGACGCCACGGCGGCGCGGGTCGGCCCGCAGATCCTGGTGGCCGCCGCGGCCACCGCCGCTGGCCTGCTGGCCTTTGTGCCCACCGATTTCCGCGGCGTGGCGGAGCTTGGAATGATCGCCGGCGTCGGCATGCTGATCGCGTTCGCCTGCACGCTGAGCTTCCTGCCGGCGACGCTGGCGGTGTTTTGTCCGCACGGCGAAGCGCGCGCGATCGGCTTCGCCTGGGGGGAGCGGCTGGAGCGCGGCCTGTTCCGCGCCCGCTACCCGGTGGTGGCGGGCTTCGTGGCGCTGGCGGTGCTCGGCGCCGCCCTGCTCCCCCACCTGACCTTCGACTCCGATCCGCTGCATACCAAGGATCCCACCACCGAGGCGATGCGCACGCTGGCGGACCTGATGGATTCGCCGCTCACCAGCCCGTACAGCATCGACATCCTGGCGCCCGACCAGGCGCATGCCGACGCGCTGGCGGAGAAGCTGCGCACGCTGCCGCTGGTCGATGACGCCATCACCCTGTCGAGCTTCGTGCCCACCGACCAGTCGGCCAAGCTGGCGATCGTTGCCGATGCGGCCAGCATCCTCGGCGTCACGCTGGCGGCGCGCGCGCCGGCGGCTCCGGTGACCGGCGCCGACCTGCGCCTGGCCGCCGGCACGGCGTTGAGCGGCATGGAACGGGCCGCGGCGAAGCTGCCGGCCGGTTCGGAGGTGGCGGGCATTGCCGACGCGCTGCGCCGCCTGGTGGCGGCGCCGGACGAGCGGCTGCTGGCGGCCAACGCCGACCTCACCCGCTTCCTGCCGCTCGCCCTCGCGCGCCTGCGCACTGCGCTCGATGCCCACCCGGTGATGCTGGCCGACATCCCGCCCGACCTCGCCGTCGATTGGCGGCTGGCGGATGGGCAAGTGCGCGTGCAGGCGACGGCCCGCGCGCAGGCACGCGATTCCCGCGGGCTGCATGCCTTCGTCGCCCAGGTGCGCAGCGTTGCCCCGGAGGCCGGCGGCTCGGCGGTGACCATCGTGGAGAGCGCGGACACCATCGTCGGCGCCTTCCGCTCGGCGGCGCTGCTGGCGCTGGCGGCGATCGCGGTCATCCTTGCCGTGGCGCTGCGCCGGGTGACGGATGTCGCCCTGGTGATGGCGCCGCTGCTGCTTTCCGCCCTGCTGACGGTGGTGGCGGCCGTGCTGGTGCCGTTGGCGCTGAACTTCGCCAACATCATCGCCCTGCCGCTGCTGCTGGGCGTGGGGGTGTCGTTCAACATCTATTTCGTCATGAACTGGCGCGCCGGCGCCGACCGCTTCCTGGGCACCGCGACGGCACGGGCGATCCTGTTCTCCGCCCTGACCACCGGCACGGCGTTCGGTTCGCTGGCGCTGTCGCGCCATCCCGGCACGGCGAGCATGGGCTACCTTCTGCTGCTGAGCCTGGGGTGCACGCTGCTGACCACGATGCTGTTCGTGCCGGCCTTGTTGCGAACCCTCAGGCGACCAACCTGAAGTCGTCCGGGCCGGTCGCGGCGACCGGCTCCTGTGGTGCCATGACAGTCCGCCAGCCAACTCAGGATTCGTTGCCCGTGGGTTTGCCGCCGCCGTCCGCCGGGCTGGACAAGCCAGGGCTCGGCATTCTGCTGATGCTCTTCGCGACCCTGTTGTTCTCGGTGCTCTGGGCCTGCGTCAAGGCATTGTCGGAACATTATTCGATCTACGAAGTGACGTTCTTCCGCAATTTCTTCGCGATGGTTCCGGTTATCCTGATGGTACTGGCCCGCCGAAGCTGGCGGGTGTTACGGGTACGGCGGATTTCCGGGCATTTCTGGCGCGGGGTCATCAGCACCGTTTCGATGACCCTCGGGTTCCTGGCCTTCCACCTGATGCCATTGGCCGACGCGGTGGCCATTTCGTTCATGTCGCCCCTGGTGGTGACCGCATTGTCGGTACCGATGCTGGGGGAACGGGTGGGCATGCATCGATGGAGTGCCGTCGTCGTCGGCTTCTGCGGCGTGCTGGTGATCGTCAACCCGGGCGTCGGACTGCTCAATTTCGGGGTCGGGGTGGCGATCGCCGCCGCCGCCACCGCCGCCGTGGCGACGATCACCATCCGCCAGTTGGGCCGCCAGGACCCGCCATTGGCGATCGTGTTCTATTTTACCCTGTTCTCCACCCTGTTCACCGCCCTGCCGCTGCCCTTTCTGTGGCAGACGCCGAGCGGAACGGACTGGGCGCTGCTGCTGCTGATGGGATCGACCGGCGGGGTGGGACAGTATTTCATGACCCGCGCCTACTGCCTGGCGCCGGCCGCGCTCATCAGCCCGTTCAACTACGCCGGTCTGTTGTGGGCGGCGGTGGCCGGCTGGCTGCTCTGGGGCGACGTGCTGAAGCCGCATGTGCTCGTCGGGTCGGCCATCGTCATCGCCAGCGGGCTTTACATCCTCTACCGGGAAACCCGCAAATCGTTCCGCCGCGCCATCGTCACGGTGCCACCCAAAGCGGGTCCTTGAGCTTGGCGAGGAAGGCCTTGTGCGCCGCCAGTTCGGCCTCGGTCGGCACGATCGGGCGCGACGGGCGGGCGCCGACGGCGGCGTAGCTGGCCACCGGCAGGTCGCCCTGGCCGGAGGCGGCCAGCAGCAGGCCGCGCTGGCGTCCGCCGGTGAGCTCGATATAGACCTCGGCCAGCAGCCGGCAGTCCAGCAGGGCGTTGTGCGTGATGCGCTCGGTGAGGTCGATGCCGAAACGCCGGCACAACGCGTCCAGGCTGTTCGGCATTCCCGGGAAGCGCGCCTTCGCCAGCATCAGCGTATCGACCATCCGCGCGCCGTCCAGCGCCGGGTGGCCGAGCCGGGAGAGCTCGGCGTTCAGGAAACCGAAATCGAACGGCGCGTTGTGCGCCACCAGCTTGCCGTCGCCGAGGAATTCCAGCAGGCCGTCGGCGACCTCGCCGAACAGCGGCTTGCCCTCCAGCGCCTCCAGCGTGATGCCGTGAATGCGCGTCGCCTCTTCCGGGATGGAGCGCTGCGGATGCACGAGGGCATGGAAATGCCGGCCGGTGGGCAGGTCGTTGACCAGTTCCAGCGCGGCGATTTCGATGATGCGGTCGCCGGCCATCGGGTCCAGGCCGGTGGTCTCGGTGTCGAACAGGACGGAACGGATCATGGCAGGCAAACCGATTGAGGGAGGGGGTCGCGCAATTCGCGGATGAGACGGTGAATCGCCCGCAGCGCATGATGCCGCGTCAGGCCGGTGCGCACCACCAGGTCGGCGCGGCGGCGCTTCTCGGCGTCCGGCATCTGGCGGGCCAGCACGGCGCGGATCTGTGCCGCGTCCATGTGCTGGCGCCGCCGCACCCGCGCGATCTGCACCGAGCGTGGCGCGGAGACCACCACGACGCGGTCGACGTGCCGGTCGCCCCGGGTTTCCAGCAGCAGCGGGATGTCGAGGACCGCGATGCGCGCCTGCGTGCGGCGGGCACGGGCCAGGAAAGCCCGCTGCTCGCGGCGCACCATGGGGTGCACGATCGCCTCCAGCCCGGCCAGCGCGGCGGGATCCTGCAGCACGCGGGCCCGCAACGCGGCACGGTCGAGCACGCGGCGGCCTTGCGCGTCGGTGCCGACCGTGCCGGGAAAGGCCTGTCCGATGGCGCGCAGGGCGCGGCCGTTCGGCCGCTGCAACCAATGCACCGTGGCGTCGGCGTCGAACACCGGGATGCGGGCGCGGCGAAAGGCTGCGGCGGCGGTCGATTTGCCCATGCCGATTCCGCCGGTCAGGCCGATCACCTGCATCGCCGTCTTTCCGCTGTCATCGAAGGGCAACAAGCACGTTGAAGGGTGCCGGGCAAGATAGCGTGAATTCATGCAAGTGACACGCGCCAGCCGGCGTGCGCGAGGCTATTCGATCAGCAACGACAATGACCGACGGGCCGGCCTTTGCGTGCCCGCGCCCTTCCTGCCCCGCCGGGATAGCCGAGCCTCGCGGGTGACGATAAGCTTCGCCGCGGCCGCCGGCCGGTACCTGCAATTCCCGCTCCGCAACCCGCCTGACCCCAGGAGATCCGCATGCCCGCTCCCCTGAAGCGACGTACCCTGCTGACCGGCGCCGCCGGCGCGCTCGCGGCCCCGGCGATCGTCCGGGCGCAGGGCAAGACCGCCATCGAATTCTACTTCCCGGTGGCGGTCGGTGGCCCGATCACCCGCATCATCGACGACTATGTGGCCGCGTTCATGCAGGCGAACCCGGACGTGGCGGTGAAGCCGATCTACGCCGGCAGCTACGTGGACACGCTGACCAAGGCGGTCACCGCGACCAAGGCGGGGCAAGGCCCGACGCTGGCGGTGACGCTGGCGGTCGACGCCTACACGCTGGTGGACGACGAGCTGATCGTGCCGATCGACGGCATTGTCGCGACCGCGGAAGACCGTGCGTGGCTCGACAGCTTCTATCCGGCGTTCCTGCGCAACGGGCAGATCGACGGCCATACCTGGGGCGTGCCGTTCCAGCGCTCCACCATCGTCATGTACTGGAACAAGGATGCCTTCCGCGAAGCTGGCCTCGACCCCGAGCGTGCGCCCGGAAACTGGGAGGAACTGACCGCTGCCGCCATGCAGGCAACCAGGCGCGAGGGCGAGCGGGTGGCACGCTGGGGCATCCAGGTTCCCGGCACGGGGTTCACCTACTGGCTGTTCCAGGCCTTCGCCGCGCAGGCCGGCACCGAACTCGCCAACGCCAACGGCACCAAGGTCAACTTCAACGACCCGGCCTGCGTGGAGGCATTGCAGTACTGGATCGACCTGACGTCGAAGTACAAGGTCCACCCGCCGGGCATCGTCGACTGGGGCACCACGCCGCGCGACTTCCTGGAGGGCAAGGTGGCGATGATCTGGCACACCACCGGCAACCTCACCAACATCAAGGCCAATGCGAAATTCCCGTTCGGCGTGGCCATGCTGCCGGCGCACAAGCGCCCGGGCAGCCCGACCGGCGGCGGCAATTTCCACCTGTTCAAGGGTGCCAGCCCGGCGCAGCGGGCGGCCTCGCTGCGGCTGCTGCGATTCCTCACCACGCCGGAGCGCGCCGCCAAATGGTGCATCGACACCGGCTACGTGGCGACCCGCCCGGATGCCTGGGAGACGCCGGAGATGCGGGCCTATTTGGCCGCCTTCCCGGCCGCCGCGGTGGCGCGCGACCAGCTCAAGGTGGCCGTGCCGGAACTTTCCACGCACGACAACCAGCGCGTCACGCAGGTGCTCGACGACGAGCTGCAGGCAGCCCTGCTCGGCAGCAAGCCGCCCAGGGCCGCACTCGACCAGGCCCAGGCCAGCGGCACCCGCCTGCTGCGGGCCTACGCCCGCTGAGGGGGAACCATAGCGGGCGGTTTCAGGCCTTGATTGCCGCGACCGCCCGCCGGAGGCTGCTCTGCAGCACCTCGATCTCGCTCGAATAGGCCAGCAGCAGCACGCCGGCGTCTTTCCACCGGCGCGCCTGCTCGGTGGTCGAGACCAGCATGGCGCACACCTTGCCATGCTTCTTCGCAGCCGCCAGCACGAGGTCTCGCTTTTCGTCCACCACGCGCGCCTGTTCCGGCGTGCCCATCACACCGAGATCCTGGGACAGGTCGGCGGGGCCAAGCGTGAGGGCGTCGATGCCGTCCATCGCGGCGATTTCGTCGAGGTCGTCGAACGCGGCGGCGGTCTCGAACATGACGGTAACGAACACCTGCTGGTTGGCGAAGGCCCGGCGCTCGGGCGACATGCTGCTGCCCTCGAAATCGGTTGCCGGGGTCAGCCCGCCGTTGCCGCGCAGGCCCATCGGCGCATAACGCGTGGCGGCGACGATCTCCGCGGCATGTTTCGCCGATTCCACCTGCGGGCAATGCAGGTTCCACACGCCCATGTCGAGCAGGCGCGTGATCCATTCCCGATTGGCCACCGGCGGGCGCACGGCAATCGGGAAATCAAGCGCCCGCGCCAGCAGCGCCATCGCGGCGATGGTTTCGATCGACGGCGAGGAATGCTCCATGTCGATGCGCGCGTAGTCGAGGCCCGCCGCCTTCAGCAACGGCAGGATCGCCGGATTGCGCACCAGGTTGATCCAGGTGCCCACCTGCACTTCGCCGCGTGCGAGACCGGCACGCATTGCATTCGGTCGCATCCGTTGTGTCCTCCGGTGGTCGGCGTTGCCAGGAGCGCCAGCCAGAACCGGTCGGTGCGCTCTGTCAACCCACGGCGGGAGCAACGGTCCGATCGCGCCACGCCCTGGATTTCCCGCACAGGGTGGACGAGAATCGGGATGATGCTCCACCTGATGAAACTCGCGGTCGGCGTCCGCGATGTCGCGCACCTGCGCGAGTTGCAGGCAGTCCGCCTGGCCCGGCAGGGAAAACTGCGCCACCTGACTCGCAACTTTCCTCGGCGGGCGGAGGAGATCGTCGACGGCGGCTCGATGTACTGGGTCATCGCCGGCGCCCTGGTGGTGCGCCAGCGCATCCCCGACATCACCGCGGCCAAGCACGAGGACGGCTCGGCCTGCGCCGCCATCCATCTCGATCCCGAATTGGTTGCGGTCGCCGGCCGCCCAACTCGGCCATTCCAGGGCTGGCGCTACCTCGCCGCCGCGGCCGCCCCGCCCGATATCGCGGACACGGGCAAGGCGGACGGGGTGGACGAGTTGCCGGAAACGTTGCGGCACGAACTCAGGACGCTCGGCCTGATCTGATACCGGCGGCCCGACATGCCGTCTCTTCCGGCATTTCGGGCCGCCGGTATCGTGCGCGGGGATGGTGGGGCGGCCGCGCGCGAAATATGGTTCAATACCGGTCAGCCCGAAGGGCTGCCGGTATGACTCCGCGTGGGGTGAACAAGGCCCGCCGCGACGAAACGTGAGAGAGAATTTGCTTGCGCCACCCGGACGGAGGCTTCATAGTTATATCAGGTAGCTACGCTGCTATGCTCGCGTGAACCCTCAACCAAGCCTTCCTGATGGAGCCCGCCGTGAACTTCTCCCGCAGACATCTTCTGGTGTCCCTCGGTCTGGCTCTGCCGGCCGTGACCATCGCGGCCACCGAGGCCAGCGCCGCCACCTCCGCCCATAAGAAGCACAAGCCCACACACCACAGCAGCGTCAGCCACGTGTCGCACAAGCGCCACAAGCCGACCACGCACAAGACCACCCAAAGCTGAGCGCGCGGCGCAGGCCGCCCTTCACACCGCGGCGCAGGCCGCCCTTCACACCACCGGGCTGGTGCCGCCGTCGACATTGATGGCGGTGCCGGTCACGTAGCCGGCCGCGTCGGACGCCAGGAAGCATGCCACGTTGGCGAATTCCTCGGCGGTTCCCATGCGGCCGAGCGGCACCGGCTTGCCGGTTTCGGCGATGAACTCCTCCAGGGTGCGATTGCCGCCCCTGGTGCGGTGCCAATTGCGCACCTGGTCGGTGACGATCAGGCCCACCAGCAGGGCATTCACCAGGATGCCGTGCGGCGCACCCTCCCCCGCAAGAACCTTCGTCAACGCCATGCCGGCGGCGCGGCTGATCGTGGTGGGCGCGCTGCCCGCGCGTGGCGCCTTCGCGCCGGTGTTGAGGATGTTGATCACCCGTCCCCAGCCGCGCGCCTTCATCTGCGGCCAGGCCAGCCGGGTCAGCCGGATGGCGGCGAACAGCTTGAGGTCCAGGTCCGCCTGCCAGATCGCGTCGGTCACTTCCTCGAACGGGCCGGTGCGTGACGTGCCGGCGTTGTTCACCACGATGTCGATGCGGCCGAGCCGCGCCATGACCGCGTCGAAGGCCCGTTGCACGTCGTCGGCTTTCGAGACGTCGCAGGCCACCGCCTCGACCCGCCCGCCGGCGGTCGCGGCAATCGCCGCCTTTGCTTCGTCCAGCACATCGGGGCGACGGGCCAGGATGGCCACGTCCGCGCCCGAGGCGGCGAGGCGCGTTGCCATTGCCAGACCGAGTCCCCTGCTGCCGCCGGTCACCACCGCCGTGCGCCCGCCCAACCGGATGTCCATCGCCCCTGCCTTTTTCAGCCTCCGCGCAGGCTAGCGGAGGAAGGTGGGGTACGCACAGGGGGTGGGTGCACGTCAGCACGGGCTGCAGCGACACCCCCGGCACGGCGTCGAACAGCACCAGCACCACCGTGCCGCCCCCCCGTGCGCCGCTATGGCGGTGTGGTGCGATCAGGCGGCGCGCAACGGCCGGACCTGCGCCCAGATGGCCGATAACGAGGCCACCAGGTGTTCGATGTCGGCGTCGCTGTGCAGCGGCGATGGGGTCAACCGCAGGCGCTCGGAGCCGCGCGGCACGGTGGGGTAGTTGATTGGCTGCACGTAGATGCCGTAGCGCTCCAGCAGCAGATCGCTGATCTGCTTGCAGAGCACCGGATCGCCCACCTTCACCGGCACGATATGGCTCGGGTTGTTCATGTGCGGCACACCGGCCTCGTCCAGCCGGCGGCGCAGCCTGGCGACCCGGTCGCGCTGGCCGTGCCGTTCGGCGTCGCTCGCCTTGAGGTGGCGGATGCTGGCGATCGCGCCCGCCGCCACCGCCGGCGGCAACGAGGTGGTGAAGATGAAGCCCGAGGCGAAGCTGCGCACGAAGTCGCACATGGCGTGCGAGCCGGCGATGTAGCCGCCCATCACGCCGAACGCCTTGCCGAGCGTTCCCTCGATCACGGTCAGCCGCTGCGCCACTCCCTCGCGTTCCGAAACCCCCCCGCCGCGCGGTCCGTACATGCCGACCGCATGCACTTCGTCGAGGAAGGTCATGGCACCGTGCCGCTCGGCCACGTCACACAGGTCGGCGATCGGGGCGATGTCGCCGTCCATCGAGTAAACCGATTCGAACGCCACCAGCTTCGGACGGTCCGGGCCGATTTCGGCGAGGATGCGGTCGAGATCGACGGGGTCGTTATGGGCGAAGATGCGTTTTTCCGCCCGGCTGTGCCGTACGCCCTCGATCATCGAGGCATGGTTGAGCGCGTCCGACACCACGATGCAGCCCGGCATGCGGGCGGCCAGCGTCGACAGCGTCGCCCAGTTCGACATGTAGCCCGAATTGAACAGCAGGGCGGCCGCGGTGCCGTGCAGGTCGGCGAGTTCGCGTTCCAGCAGCACATGGTAGTGGTTGGTGCCCGAGATGTTGCGGGTGCCGCCGGCGCCGGCGCCGCAACGGTCGAGTGCCGTGTGCATCGCCGCCAGCACGTCGGGGTGCTGGCCCATGCCGAGGTAGTCGTTCGAGCACCACACCGTCACCTGGGCGGGGCCGCGTTCGCGATGGTGGGTGGCGTGCGGGAAGGCGCCGACGTGGCGTTCGAGATCGGCGAATTCCCGGTATCTGCCCTCGGTGCGCAGGCCGGCGAGTTGCGTGCTGAAAAACGCTTCGTAGTTCATTCCCCACTCCGGTCGGGTCCGATCCGCGCGCAATTTCGTGATGATGGAGGCGACCATCGGTTCCGGCGGTTTCGCCGGCGTTAACTTATGTTCATCCAACCCCAGCGCGGGCACGCGCAGGCGGTGAAATGGCATGGATGGCCGCCGAACGCCAGGGTTTGAGGCGGGTGCTCGCGCGTAAGTTGAACAGCGTCGTTGCCGGAGTGGCCGTCCCGAACGGCCAGCGCCTGCACGACATAAGGCTGCGCAGCGGCGGCCTGCTGATTCCGCTGGGCCGCGCCGGACCGCTGAGCGACACCCTGGCGGTGCCGGGGACACTGCCGATCGTGTGGTGGTGGCAGCCCTGACCCGGGCAGGTCGACCGGCCGAAACGGATGCGTCGCCGCTGTTCCTGCCGCCGTTCGCCGGGTTATAAGCCGGCCCGCAACGGTTCGAGAACTGCCTTGTCCGCGACCGGTCCCACCCTCGTCACTGGCGCCACCGGCTTCGTAGGGTCCGCGGTGGCCCGCTGCCTGTTCGCGCGCGGCCATGCGCTGCGGCTGCTGGTGCGCCGGGACAACGACCGCCGCAACATCGAGGGGCTGGACGCGGAACTGGCGGAAGGCGACCTCGTCGATGCCGATTCGCTCGCGCGCGCCGTCACGGGCTGCCGATACGTCGTGCACGTCGCGGCCGACTACCGCATCTGGGTGCCCGATCCCGCCGCCATGCGGCGCGTCAACGTGGAGGGGACACGGGCGCTGATGCGCGCCGCCCTCGGCGCCGGGGTGGAACGGGTGGTGTACTGCAGCAGCGTCGCCGCCTTGGGCCTGACCGGCGACGCCACGCCCGCCGATGAACGGACGCCGGTGAGCCAGGACGCCATCGTAGGTGCGTACAAGCTATCAAAGTTCGACGCCGAACGAATTGTTTCCGACCTGGTCGAGGTCGAGGGGCTGCCTGCGGTGATCGTCAATCCGGCCGCGCCGGTCGGGCCGCGGGACGTCAAGCCGACCCCGACCGGCCGCATGATCGCCGATGCCGCCGCCGGGCGGATGCCGGCCTATGTCGATACCGGGCTGAACGTCGTGCACGTCGACGACGTGGCCGAGGGCCATGTGCTGGCGCTGGAGCGCGGCGTGGTGGGGCAGCGCTACATCCTGGGCGGCGACAATCTCACCATGGCGGCGCTGCTCGCCCTGGTGGACGATGTGATGGGCCGGGCGCAGCGCCGCGTGCGGTTGCCCGTCGGCCTGCTCTGGCCGCTGGCGCTGGGCTGCGAGGCGGTGGCCCGGATCGGCGGCGGCGACCCCATGGTGACCCGCGACCATTTGCGCATGGCGCGCAAGACCATGTTCTTCTCCTCGGCCAAGGCCACGGCGGAGCTTGGCTACCATGCCCGGCCAGCCCGCCGCGCGATTGCGGACGCCATCACCTGGCTGCGCGAGAACGGACGGATTTCGCCCCGATGACCGCATTGGCGGCGCTTGCCCTGCTGGCCTGGGTTTATCTGGCCACCTGCCGCGGCGGCTTCTGGCGCGACGGGGAACGGCTGGCGCCGGGCCCGACCGTTGCTAGGCCGGCGGTCGCGGCGGTGGTGCCGGCGCGCGATGAGGCCGAGGTGGTCGCGGCGAGCATCGGCAGCCTGCTCGGGCAGGACTACGCCGGCGGCCTGCGCGTCGTGCTGGTGGATGACGGCAGCACCGACGGCACCGCCGCGATCGCCCCCGCGCTGCCGGGGGCGGGGCGGCTTGCCGTGCTGGAAGGCACCCCCCGGCCGGCGGGCTGGGCCGGCAAGCTGTGGGCGGTACAGCAAGGCGTGGCCGCCACCGACGAGGATCTCGTTCTGCTGACCGATGCCGATATCGAGCACGATCCGGGGCATGTGGCCGCCCTGGTGGCGCAGGCCGAGCGCGGCGGCTACGACATGGTCAGCGAAATGGTGGCGCTGAACTGCGAGAGCCTGGCCGAGCGGGCGCTGGTGCCGGCGTTCGTCTACCTGTTCGCCCTGCTCTACCCGTTCTCCTGGGTCAACGACGAGCGGCGCGCCACCGCCGCCGCGGCCGGCGGCACGGTGCTGATCCGCCGCCGCGCGCTGGAACGCATCGGCGGCATCGCGGCGATCGGGGGAGCGCTGATCGACGACGTGGCGCTGGCCGGCGCGGTGAAGCGCGGCGGGCGCATCTGGCTCGGCCATTCGGCCCTGGCCCGCTCGATCCGGCCCTATCGCGGCTTCGCCGACATCTGGCACATGGTGGCGCGTTCGGCCTATGTGCAGCTCCGGTATTCCCCGTGGCTCCTGCTGTTGACCATTCTCGGACTTGCGCTGGTGTTCCTGGTGCCGCCGGCCGCTGCGCTGTTCGCTCATGGCGCGGCGCGTGCCTGCGGGGTTGCGGCCTGGGCGATCATGGCGGTCACTTTCGCACCGACGCTGCGACGCTACCGGCTTGCGCCGCTTTGGGGCCTGGCGCTGCCGGCGATCGTTGGCTTCTATGGCGCGGCGACCATCGGCTCGGCGATCGACCACCATCGCGGCCGCGGCGTGGTGTGGAAGCAACGCGCCTATGCGGGGCCGGCGTCATGAGCGCGGCGGTGCAGGACGTCGAGGCCTGGTCGGGCAAGGATCGGGGCGACGAGAACTTCCCGGTCGGCTCGGCGCTGATCAGCGCGCGGTTGCGGCCGCATATGCACGCCTTCTATGCGTTCGCCCGCAATGCCGACGACATCGCCGACAGCCCGTTGCTGGCGGCCGACGACAAGGTGGCGCGGCTGGATGCGATGGAGGACGTGCTGCTCGGCCGCCGCGCTGGCGGCAGCCCGAGCGCGCTCCTGCTGCGCGCCAGTCTGGCGGAAACCGGGGTCACGGCCGACCACGCCATGGAACTGCTGGTGGCATTCCGCCGCGATGCCACCAAACTGCGCTACGCGAGCTGGAACGAGCTGATGGATTACTGCCGCTACTCCGCCGTGCCGGTCGGGCGGCACGTGCTGGACCTGCACGGCGAATCGCGCGCGACCTGGGCGCCCTCGGATGCACTGTGCGCGGCGCTGCAGGTGCTGAACCATTTGCAGGACGGCTCGAAAGACCTTGCCGCCCTTGACCGGTGCTACCTGCCGGCGGATCTGCTGGCGCGGCACGGGGCCGGCGTGGAGGATCTGCGCGCGCCCTCCGCCAGCCCGGGGCTGCGGCGTGTGTTCGACGCCCTGCTGGACGAATGCGACACGCTCAACCACAGCGCGGGCGAGCTGCCGCGGCGCACCCGCGACCGGCGGCTGCGGCTGGAAACGGGCGTGATCGTCGGGCTTTCGCGCCGCCTGGCCGGGCGGCTGCGGCGCGGCGACCCGGTGGCGAGGCGGGTGAAGCTGACCCGGCCCGATGTCGTCGCCAGCCTGCTCGGCGCCCTGCGGTTCCTGCCGTGAGCGCGCCGCCGCTCAATGCCGCGCAGGCCGACCTCGATGCGGTCGAGGGGGTGGTGCGTGCCGCCGGCACCAGTTTCTATCGGGGCATGGCGGTGCTGCCGCCGGCCCGGCGACACGCCATGTACGCCGTGTACGCGTTCTGCCGCATGGTAGACGACATCGCCGACGACCCGGCGCCGTTGGAGACCCGCCAGCCGCGTCTGGAGGAATGGCGTGGGCGGATCGCCGGTTTGTACCGCGGCGAGGCGAGCGACCCGGTGACCCGCGTGCTGCGGCAGGCCGTGCGGGAGTTCGGGCTGCGGCAGGTGGATTTCGAGGCGGTGATCGATGGCATGGAAATGGATGCCGTCGCCATCGTCGCGCCCGGATTGGCCGAGCTCGACCTCTATTGCGACCGGGTGGCGGCGGCGGTCGGGCGGCTGTCGGTGCGTGCCTTCGGCGATGCCTCTCCGGCGGCCGACGAAGTGGCGTTCCATCTCGGCCGGGCGCTGCAACTGACCAATATCCTGCGCGACCTCGCCGAGGACGCCGCGCGGGGGCGGCTGTATCTGCCGCGCGAGCTGCTGGAGGCGGTCGGGATACCAGCCGAGCCCGAGGCAGCCCTTCGCCATCCCGCGCTGGCCGAGGTGTGCGACGGGCTGGCCGAGATGGCGCACGGGCATTTCCGGGATGCCCGTACCGCCATGTCCCGCTGCGACCGGCGGGCGATGAAGCCGGCCCGGCTGATGGCCGGCATGTATGGCGCCATCCTGGCCCGGTTGCGACGGCGCGGCTGGAACCAGCCGGGGCTCCCCGTCAAGGTGCCGAAATGGCAGAAGATGTGGATCGCGCTGCGGTACGGGCTCGGGTGAGCCGGGTCCACATCGTCGGCGCCGGCATCGCCGGGCTGGCCGCCGCGGTGGCGTTGGCGCGGCAGGGGGTCGCGGCGACGCTTTACGAGGCCGGGCCTGCCGCCGGCGGGCGCTGCCGGTCGTATTTCGATCGCGGACTGGGCTGCCGCATCGACAACGGCAACCACCTGTTGCTGTCCGGCAACCACGCCGCCATGGCTTATCTGGACACCATCGGCGCGCGGTCCACCCTGGGCGGGCCCGGCGTGGCGCGGTTTCCCTTCGTCGACCTGGCGAGTGGGGAGCGCTGGACCGTCGCGCCCGATGCGGGCCGGATTCCCTGGTGGATCCTGCGCCCCGGCCGGCGGGTGCCGGGCACCGGGTTGCGCGACTACCTGGCGCTGCTGGCCCTGCGCAGGATCGGGGCGGACAGCACGGTTGCCGAGGCGTTCGGCACGGCGGGGGTGCTCTACCAGCGCCTGCTGGAACCGCTGGCGGTGGCCGCCCTGAACACCCCGCCGGCGGAGGCGCTGGCGCGGCTGCTGCGCGCCGTGCTGATGGACACGCTGATGCAGGGCGGCCGGGCCTGCATTCCCAGCTTCCCGCGCGAGGGCTTGTCCGCGAGCTTCGTCGATCCGGCCCTGGCGTGGCTGGAGCCGCGCGGCGGCAGGCTGCTGACCGGCTGCCGGGTGGCAGCCCTGCGTACCGAGGAGCGCCGGGTGACCGCGCTGGAGACCGCCGATGGCGCCGTCGCGGTCAATGCCGGCGAGGCGGTGGTGATGGCGGCGCCGCCCTGGGTGGCATCCGGGCTGCTGCCGGGGCTGATCGCGCCCGAGCAATTCCAGGCCATCGTCAACCTGCATTTCCGCCTCGACGCCGAGCCCGGGGAGACCGGCTTCGTCGGGGTGCTGGGCGGGGTGGCGGAATGGGTTTTCGTCAAGCCGGGCGTCGTATCGGTCACCATCAGCGCCGCCAACCGCATCGTCGACCTGCCGGCCGAGGAGCTTGCCGCGCGGGTCTGGCCGGACGTGCGCGCGGCGCTGGGAGTGGGGGAGGCGATGCCCGCGGTGCGGGTGGTGAAGGAACGCCGGGCCACGTTTGCCGCCACGGCGGCCCAGGAGCGCCGGCGGCCGGGGGTGCGTTGGCCGGCCGAGACCGGGGGGCCCCGCAATCTTGTGCTCGCCGGCGACTGGACCAGCACGGGCTTGCCCGGCACGATTGAAGGTGCCACCAGATCCGGCACCGCCGCCGCGGCCGCTGTTGTCGCCGGCGATCGAGCCTGAACGAGGTGCCAACGAACGTGCCGAGAGACATCCTGCCCGCGCTTTTTCCCGCGCAACTCGAGGACGCGGTCAACCGCGCCCGCGATGCCTTGTTGCGGCGGCAGAACCCGGACGGACACTGGGTATTCGAACTGGAAGCCGACGCCACCATTCCGGCCGAGTATGTGCTGCTGGAGCATTACCTCGACCGCGTGGACACCGAACTGCAGGAGAAAATCGGTGTCTACCTGCGTTCGTCCCAGGGTGAGCATGGCGGGTGGCCGCTGTTCTACGCCGGCGAATTCAACCTTTCGGCGAGCACGAAGGCGTATTTCGCGCTGAAGATGATCGGCGACGATCCCGAGGCGCCGCATATGGTGCGGGCGCGGGAGGCCATACTGGCCGCCGGCGGGGCGGAGCGGAGCAACGTGTTCACCCGCTGCCAACTGGCGCTGCATGGCGAGGTGCCCTGGCAAGCCGTTCCCTGCATGCCGGTCGAGCTGGTGCTGTTGCCCCGCTGGTCGCCATTCCACCTGGACAAGGTGTCGTACTGGTCGCGCACGGTCATCGTGCCGCTGGTGGTGCTGATGGCGCTGCGCCCCCGCGCGCGCAACAAATGCGGGGTGCGCATCCAGGAACTGTTCTGCACGCCGCCCGAGCAGGTGCGCGACTGGATCCGCGGACCCTACCGCTCCCGTTGGGGACGGGTGTTCAGGCACCTCGACGTGGTGCTGCATGCCGTCGAACGGCATTTTCCCGCGTATGTTCGCGGCCGGGCCATCGCTTGGTCGGTGCGGTTCGTGACCGAACGGCTCGCCGGCGAGCACGGGCTGGGCGGCATCTACCCGGCGATGGCGAACACGGTGATGATGTTCGACGCCCTGGGCTATGCCCCCGACCACCCGCACGCCGCCGCCGCCTGGGCCAGCGTGCGCCGGCTGCTGGTGGTGAACGAGGACCGGGCGTACTGCCAGCCATGCCTGTCGCCGGTATGGGACACCGGCCTGGCCGGACATGCCCTGGCGGAGGCCGATGGCGCCGACACCGCATCGGTCGCGGCCGCCAGCGACTGGTTGCGCGAGCGGCAGGTGCTGGACGTAGTGGGCGACTGGGCCGCGGCCCGGCCGAAGGCGGTGCCGGGCGGCTGGGCCTTCCAGTACGAGAATGCGCACTACCCGGACGTGGACGATACCGCGGTGGTGGGCATGCTGCTGCACCGCCATATCCGCGAGGGTGGCGATGCCGCGCTCGGCGAGGCGGTGCGGCGGGCGCGCGACTGGGTGGTGGGCATGCAGGGCCGCGACGGCGGCTGGGGCGCCTTCGACGCCGACAACAACCACTTCTACCTCAACCACATCCCTTTCGCCGACCACGGGGCGCTGCTCGATCCCTCGACCGCCGATGTCACCGCGCGGTGCGTGTCGTTCCTCGCGCAGGTCGGCATGGCGCCCGACGATCCGCCCATCGCCAAGGCATTGAGCTGGCTGCGGGCCGAACAGGAGAAGGACGGGGCCTGGTTCGGCCGCTGGGGCACCAACTACATCTATGGCACCTGGAGCGTGCTGTGCGCGCTGAATGCCGCCGGCGTGCCGCACGACGATCCGGCGATGCGCCGCGCCGTCCGCTTCCTGCTCGACACCCAGCGCGAGGGCGGCGGCTGGGGCGAGGATAACGAGACCTTCGCCGCCGCCCCGCCCGGCCGCTACCGCCATAGCAACCCGAGCCAGACCGCCTGGGCGCTGCTGGCGCTGATGGCGGCGGGCGAGGCGGCGCATCCGGCGGTGGCGCATGGCATCGCTTGGCTGGCGAAGCAACAAAAGCCGGATGGCGAGTGGGACGAGGAGCCCTATACGGCGGTGGGCTTCCCGCGCGTGTTCTATCTCCGCTACCACGGCTACCGGCTGTATTTCCCGCTGCTGGCGCTGGCGCGCTACCGCAGCCTGCAGCGGAGCAACGACCGCCGGGTGGCCTGGGGGTTCTGACCTCGCAGCCGGCGGGTTGCTCGGCGCCGCAAGCTGGGCAACGATCCGACTCCTGGTTTTCCGGAGCCTGCCCCATGGCCGTCCATCGCATTCCCGCCACGCCCGAAACCGTCCGTTGGGGCGTTTTCGGCGCCGGCATTCCGCCGGTGCTCACTGTCGCGTCGGGCGATACCGTGGTGTTGGAATGCGTCTCCGGCGGCCCCGACGTGATGCCGCTGGCGGCCTCCGGCATGACGGTGCCGCCCGCCCTGGCCGCCATCCACGCCGCGCTGCCGCAAGGACCGGGACACATCATCACCGGCCCGGTGGCCGTTGCCGGCGCGGCGCCCGGGGACATGCTGGAAGTGAAGGTGGAGAAGATCGAATTCGGTGCCGACTGGGGCTTCTGCGGCTTCCGCCCGCTATGGGGCACACTGCCGGAGGATTTCCCCGAGCGGTTCCTGAGCCACATCCCGATCGACCGGGCGCGCCGCACCTGCCGCTTGCCGTACGGCCTGGAGCTTGAGCTGGCGCCGTTTTTCGGCGTCATGGGCGTGGCGCCGCCGCCGGCCTACGGCACCATTTCCAGCCTTCAGCCGCGTGAGCACGGCGGCAATATCGACAACAAGGAACTCGGCGAGGGCGCCACGCTCTATCTGCCGGTCTGGGCGGAGGGCGCATTGTTCTCCGCCGGCGACGGCCACGGGGTGCAGGGCGACGGCGAGGTGTGCGTCAACGCGCTGGAGATCTGCCTGACCGGCACGTTCACGCTCACGCTGCACAAGCGGACCGGCGCGGCGCCGCTGCTGGCCTATCCGCGCGGCGAAACCGCGACGCATTTCATCAGCATGGGGATGCACGAGGACCTCGACGTCGCCATGCGGCAGGCGCTGCGGGAAATGATCGCGTTCATCTGCGCGCGCAGCAACCTGTCGCGCCAGGAGGCCTACCAGCTGTGCTCGCTGGCGGTGGATTTCCACGTGACCCAGACCGTCAACGGCGAAAAGGGCGTGCACGGGATGCTGCGCAAGGGCCTGCTGATTTAGCCAACGAACGCATGGCCGGAACGAAGTGCGTAAAACTAGATATTGGGGTTGTTTGGCCTGTTATCCACAACTTTTTGAGTCGGGCGGTCCGTGGGCGATTGACCAAAGCTGGGATGGCGCTACCGTATCTTGTGGCCGCTGCAAGGGGGACCCACGATATGGAGTGGACTGACCAGACGATTGCCCGCCTGCGGGAACTCTGGGCCGAGGGACACTCGACCGCCGAGATCGGTCGGCGGATGGGGGTCTCGAAGAATGCCGTCGTCGGCAAGGCGCACCGGCTGAACTTGGCTGCCCGGCCCTCGCCGATCCGCCGCGACCGTGAGGGCGCGTTGCCTCGACCCGTCATGCCCCGTCGCGTCACCGGCCCCACGTTGCCGCCGCTCGCTGCCGAGGCGCCGGCCCCGTCCGCTCCGCCGCCACCTCGCCCGGTGGTCGGGCAGGTCCAGACCGAAGCGCCGAAACCGCAGGCCATCCGCCAGGTGGCGGCCCGCGCCATGCGGACGCAAACCTGCTGCTGGCCGCTCGGCGAACCCGGCACCCGCAGCTTCCGCTTCTGCGACGCCGAGGCGACGCCGGGCAAGCCGTACTGCTCGGCGCATGCGGCGATCGCCTACGTGAAGGTGCGCGACAAGCGCGAGGAAGCCGCCGCCTGATACCGGCGGCCCGAAATGCCGACTCTTCCGGCATTTGGGGCCGCCGGTATGAGCAGGCCGGCTCCGGCGATTATTCCCCCAGGATCCGCATCGTGCGGGCCTCGATCGCGTTGCGCAGCAGGGCGGCGAACCGATAGAGGCCGTGCACCATCCGGCTGTACGGCACGGTGACGAACAGGGCCAGCACGCAGCCCAGGTGGATGGCGAGCGCGATGCCCATGGCCCCGGTGGCACGCAGCGCCAGCAGCAGCAGGCCGGTGAACGCGACCAGGGCGAGCGAGGCCAGCATCGCCACGTCGGGCCCGACGAGCCGGCGCGCGTCCGGGGTCTGATCGCCGGTGAGCTTCAGCCAGAACAGGCCGCCCGAGCCGACCAGCATGCCGAGGCCGCCGACGCTGCCGAGCAGGACCGGCGGCGTTGAGAACCCGTACGGGGCGAGGTGGCCGAACCAGTCATACAGCGTGGCGACGCAGGTGGCGGCGAAGCAGAGAAGAAAACCATAGAACATGGCGTGGTGCAGCCAGCGGCGCGCCATCGAGAAGGCTTCGTCGCGGTCGTTGCAGCCGTGTCCGCCGCCGCCGAGGTTGCGCAGCGACAGGGTGTCGCCCACGGCGGCTGCGAGGGTTCCGGGCGCGCGGCGGGGGGTGCCCGCGTCGCGCCAGAACGCGCGCGCCCCCATGGCCAGCGCGAGGACGGAGAACAGGGACACGGCGAGCGCCGGCCAGAGCATCGCCGCCAGCGGGATGACGGCATAGAAGGCGCCGGGCTGCACGGGATGCACGCCGAACAGGCTGGCCGGGTCCTGCAAGGCGGCGGCCAGCAGAATGACCAGGCCGACCCCGATCGACACCGCCAGCGCCATGACGATGCCGTTGTGGTGCAGCAGCGCCGCCAGCGGTTTCGGCCAAGCGTAGCGGGCGTAGCTGTCCAGGCGCAGTTCGGCGAAGCTGCGGGGCACGTTGATGCCGAACGGGTGCGGCGGGGCGTACTGGCAGGCATGGAAGCAGCCGCGGCAGCCGTGGCAGAGATTGGCCAGGTAGTCGAGGTCGGCGTCGCTGAAGGCGCGGCGGCGCTCCATGGCGGGGAATACGGCGCAGAACCCCTCGCAGTAGCGGCAGGCGTTGCACACCTCCATGGCGCGGCGTGCCTCGGCGGTGCGTTCAGGAGAGGGCATGTTTTGCCGCCTCCTGCCCGGCGATGCGGCCGAACACCGTGCCGATCGTCATGCCGAAGCCGGCGAGGTAGCCGCGGCCGAGGATGTTTCCCGCCATGATCTCCCCGGCGGCGAACAGGTTGGCGGTGGGGCGGCCGTCCTGCATCAGCACTTGCGCCCGCTCGTTCACCTGCACGCCGAGATAGGTGAAGGTGATGCCGGGACGCAGCGGGTAGCCGCTGAAGGGCGGCACCTCGATCGTGCGGGCCCAGTTGGTTTTGGGCGGGTCGAGCCCCTCGGTCCGGCAGCCATCGAGCGCGGTGGCGTCGAACTCTCCGGGCTGCACGGCGGCGTTGAAGCCGCGCATGGTGGCTGCCAGCGCCTCCGCGTCTAGGCCGAGGCGGTGGGCAAGGTCGGCCAGCGTGTCGGCGGTGATGGCGGGGAACACCGATGGCATGAACAGTTCGGCGGATTTGGAGTCGATGATGGCATAGGCGATCTGGCCGGGCTGCTGGGCGACCAGACGGCCCCAGATGGCGTAGCGCTTGGGCCAGACGTCCTCGCCCTCGTCATAAAAGCGGCGGGCGTCGCGGTTCACCACGATGCCGAAGGGCACGCAGTCCAGCCGGGTGACGATGCCGCCGTCGTAGTTCGGGGCGCGGGCGTCGATGGCGACGGCGTGGCACTGGGTCGGGTCGCCGACCGAGGCGACGCCCTGGTCCAGCAGGTTCCGCAGCACTCGTCCGCGGTTGTACGGGGTGCCGCGAACGCGGAAGTTCTCCGCCGCCTCGCCCCAGTACTGGGTCAGCCATTGCAGGTCGGACTCGAAACCGCCGCTGGCCACGACGACGCATTTCGCGTGCACGGTGGCGGGGAAGCCGTGGCTGGTGATGTCGACCGCGCCGACGGCGCCCTCGGCGAGCTGCAGGTTGAGAACCTCGGTGTCGTACAGCACGTCGATGCCGAGCCGGGCGGCACAGCGGTAGTAGGCGTTCAGCAGCGCCTTGCCGCCGCCGAGGAAAAAGGCGTTGGTGCGGCCGAGGTTCAGCGTGCCGGTGAGCGCGGGCTGGAAGTTCACGCCGTGCCGCGCCATCCACGGCAAGGCGGCCGCCGAGGCGCGGATGGTCATGCGCGCGAGGCCCTCGTCGGTCTGCCCGCCGGTGACGCGCAGCAGGTCGTCCCAGTATTCCGCCTCGGCATAGGCGCCGGTGAGCACCGCGGTGGGCCGCTCGTGCATGGCCCGGACGTTGCGGGTGTGGCGGGAGTTGCCGCCGCGGACGTCGGTGGGCGCATGCTCGGCCAGCAGCACCCGCGCACCCGCCTCGCGCGCGGTGAGGGCGGCGCACAGGGC
>CAIMEK010000225.1 GCA_903839965.1 uncultured Acetobacteraceae bacterium
CCGGCATGGGCGAGGCCCGCCACCGCCTGGCCGAGCGCCAACCGCGGCCGGGGCAAGCGGTAGCGGTCGGCCAGCGTGCCGCCGGGGTCGGCGATCTCGCCGCGGGCGGCCAGCAGGCCGAGCGCGCCGTCGCCGATGCTGCCGCTGACCCACAGCCCGTCGCCGGCGCGCGCGCCGGCACGGTGCAGCGCGGTCCCGGGTGCGATGTGGCCGAGCAGGGTCAGCGACAGGCTGATCGGACCGGGCGTGGCGGTGGTGTCGCCGCCCAGCAGGGTGACGGAGAATTCCGCCTGGTCGGCGGCCAGCCCGGCGGCGAAGCCGGCGAACCACGCATCCGGGGTGTCGCGCGGCACGGACACCGTCATCAGGTAGCCGAGCGGCGTCGCCCCCATGGCGGCGAGGTCGGACAGGTTGGTGCGCAGCAGCTTGCGCGCCACCAGGCCGGGCGGGTCGTCGGGCAGGAAGTGCACGCCGCCGACCATGGCGTCGGCCGTGACCACGAGGTCGCGGCCCGGCGGCGGGGCGAACACCGCGGCGTCGTCGCCGAGGTCCAGCGCACCCGGGCCGGCGAGCGGGCGGAAATGCCGGGCGATGAGGGCAAACTCGGCCGGCAGGTCGCTCACCCCTCGCCTCCCCTGGTCAGCCGGCGCCGACGAACTCCGCCGGGCGCAACAGTCGGGCCAGGCGGTCCAGCACGCCATTGGCCAGGCCCGGCTCGTCGCCGTCGAAGAAGCCGTGCGCCACGTCCATGTACTCGTTGATGACGACCTTGGCCGGCGGGCCGTCCTCCATCCACAACTCGGCCGCCCCGGCGCGCAGCAGCGCGCGCAGCACCGGATCGAGCCGCGGCAATGGCCAGTCCTCGGAGAGTGCCGCCGAGAGCATCGGGTCCAGCGTGTCCTGCTGGCCGGTCGCCACCCGCACGATGCGGGCGAACAGCGGCACATGCACGTCGGCCACCCGGCCGTCCTCGAAACCGGCCCCGGCCACGGCCGGCAGGCCGGGCAGCTCGCCCAGGCGGTGGCGGACGAACTCGTCGATCACCGTCTCCGGGTTGGCCTGCGCCTGTTCGGCCTGGAACAGCGCCTGCACGGCGGCCACGCGCGAGCCGGTGCGCGGCCGGCCTTGCGCACGGCGCTGCCGCGGCCGCTCACCCATCAGACCGCTCCCAGCCAGCGCGCCGCCCGGATCTGCAGCAGCGCCGCCCGCGCCGCCTCGGCCCCCTTGTTGGCGCCGTCCGGCAACGATCGCGCCATCGCCTGTTCCAGCCGGGCCACCGTCAGCAGCCCATTGCCGACACACAAGCCAAACCGCAGGGTCACCCGGCTCAACCCGGACATCGCCTCGCGGCAGACCAGATCATAATGGTCGGTCTCGCCGCGCACCACGCAGCCGATGGCGACGAAGCCGTCGTAGCGGCGGCCCCATTCCAGCGGATTGGCGCCGGTGCCGATGGCGCGCACCGCCAGCCGGATCGCCCCGGCCAGTTCCAGCGCGCCGGCAACCTCCAGCACGTCGAAGCTGGCGCCGGCCTGTTCCAGGATGCGGGCCGCGCCGGCGCGCAGGCGGTCGACGACCTCGGCATAGTAGGGCGCCTGCACCACCAGCAGGTGCGGCGCCGGTCCATCGATCCGCGGGGCGGCCGGCAGGCTTGCGTCGACGGTGCTCATATCCCCTCGATCGGCCGGCGGCCCATGATGTTCAGGCCGTAGCCTTCAATGCCGATGATGGTGCGCTCGGTATTCGACAGCAGCACCAGGTCCTTGACGCCCAGGTCGAGCAGGATCTGCGCGCCGATGCCGTAGTCGCGCAGCTCGTGGGTGGGTCGCTGCGCACCGCCCAGCCGGCGCACCCGGTCGGACAGGCCGGTCGGCCGGGTCTCGCGGATCAGCACCACCGCACCGCGCCCGGCCTCGCCGATCTGCCGCATGGCGCCGCGCACCGTGTGCCAGCCCGGGCCGCCCAGCACGTCGTTCAACAGGTCCACGCCGTGCATGCGCACCAGCACCGGCTCCGGGCCGGACAGGTCGCCCTTCACCAGCGCCAGGTGCTCGGCGTATTCGACCGTATTGGCATAGACCAGCAACTGCCACGGGCCGCCGACGGTGTCCTGCAGCACGCCCTGTTCCACCCGCTTGATCAGCCGCTCGGTGCGGCGGCGGTGCTGGATCAGGTCGGCGACGGTGCCGAGCTTCAGCCCGTGGTGCTGGGCGAAGGCCACCAGGTCGGGCAGCCGCGCCATGGTGCCGTCGTCGTTCATGATCTCGCAGAGCACGCCGGACGGGTACAGCCCGGCCAGGCGGGCGATATCCACCGCCGCCTCGGTGTGGCCGGTGCGCACCAGCGTGCCGCCCTCGCGCGCCGCCAGCGGGAACACGTGGCCGGGCGTGACGATGTCGTCGTGGCCGCATTGCGGGTTGATCGCCACCGCGATGGTGCGCGCCCGGTCGTGCGCGGAGATGCCGGTGGTGACGCCGTCGCGCGCCTCGATCGAGACGGTGAAGGCGGTCTGGTAGCGCGAGCTGTTGAGCTGGCTCATCAGCGGCAGGCCGAGTTCCTCCACCCGCTTGCCGGTCAACGCCAGGCAGATCAGGCCGCGGGCGTGCCGCGCCATGAAGTTGACCGCGTCGGGCGTGGCGAACTGCGACGGAACGATCAGGTCGCCTTCGTTCTCGCGGTCCTCGTCGTCGACCAGGATGAACATGCGGCCATTGCGCGCCTCCTCGATCAAGTCCTCGGCGGAGGCGAGGTACTGCGAGAGCGACTGGGTCAGTATGGGGTCGGTCATCGCCACTCCTGCAGCCGGGCGACGTAGCGCGCCACGGTGTCGATTTCGATGTTGACGCGGTCGCCGGGACGCAGATCGCCGAAGGTGGTCACCGCCGAGGTGTGCGGGATGATGTTGACGCCGAAGGTGGCGCCGTCGACCTCGTTGGTGGTCAGCGACACGCCGTCGATGGCGACGCTGCCCTTGGGGGCGATGAAGCGGGCGAGCGGCTCGGGCACGCGGAACAGCCAGCGGCCGGAGCCGTTCTCGGGGGTGATGGAAAGCACCTCGCCGACGCCGTCGACATGGCCGGACACGATATGCCCGCCGAGTTCGTCGCCCACCCGCAGCGGGCGTTCCAGGTTCATCCGCGTGCCCGGGCGCCACTGCCCCAGCGTGGTCTTCGACAGCGTTTCGGCCGAGGCATCGACGGCGAACCAGTCCGGCCCGACCGCGATGGCGGTCAGGCAACAGCCGGCGCAGGCGACCGAGGCGCCGATGGGAATGGCGGCGGTGTCCGTCCAGGGCGAGCCGATCACCAGCCGCATGTCCGTCCCGGCGCCGATCGGCGTCAGTTCGCGCACACGTCCCATGCCGGTGACAATACCGGTGAACATCAGGCAGCTCTCCTAAGCTCGGTCAGCATATCGTCGCCCAGTTCCATCGCCGAGGCACGCACGAAACGGGGCATGGCATCGATGCGGTCGGCGCCGAAGGCCTGCGCCGCCGGCCAGCCATCCGCGCCCATCACCGTCGGGGCATGGAACCAGGCGATGCGGTCCACCAGGTCGGCGCGCAGCAGCGCGGCCGCCAACTGGGCGCCGCCCTCCACCAGCACGCGGGTGATGCCGCGCTCCGCCAGCGCCACCAGCGCCGCGGACAGGTCCACCCCCGCCGTGTCGGCCGGCACCGTGACCACGCTGGCGCCGGCGGCCTCCAGCGCGCGCCGGCGCTCGGGGTCGGCGCTGTTGCGGGCGATCAGCCAGGTCGGCGTGTGGGCGGCGGTCGCCACCAGCCGGCAGGTGAGGCGGGTGCGCAAATGGCTGTCCGCCACCACGCGCACCGCGCTGACCGGCTTGTAGCCGGGCAGGCGGCAGGTCAGGTCGGGGTCGTCGGTGAGCACGGTGCCCACCCCCACCATCACCGCGTCGTGCCGGCCGCGCAGCGCGTGCGCCATGCGCCGGGCCGGCTCGCCGGTGATCCAGCGGCTTTCGCCGCTATGGGTGGCGATGCGGCCGTCCAGCGTCGAGGCCAGCTTCAGCGTCAGCAGCGGGCGGCCGCGCCGGACGCGGCTGAAGAAGCCCGCGTTGACCTCCTCCGCCTCGGCCGCCAGCAGCCCCTCCTCCACCACGATGCCGGCGGCGCGCAGGCGGGCGAGGCCGGCGCCGTTGACGCGCGGGTCGCAGTCGCGCGTGGCGACCACCACCCGGGCGACGCCGGCGGCGATCAGCGCATCGGTGCAGGGCGGCGTGCGGCCCCAGGTGGAACAGGGTTCGAGCGTCACGTACAGCG
>CAIMEK010000226.1 GCA_903839965.1 uncultured Acetobacteraceae bacterium
CGCTGCGCGACGGCACCGCGCCGCCATACCGGCCGCTGCCGGGCCGCGGCCGCGGCCGGCCGCCGATCCTGCCGGACGCGGATCTCACGCAACCGTTGCCGGCGCTGCCGCCGCTCACCCCGCTGGAGCGGCGCCGCTTCGAGTACGACGAGATCGAAACCTGGATGACCAACGCCGACCAGGTCATCCGCCAAACCCGCCGCACCCTCGATGCCATCGCCCGCCGCGCCACGCCGGCCACTGGCCCCGCAGGGTCGGTGCCAGGGCAAAGCTGAGCCGGCCCGTGCGTGCGGAAGCGGCGCCGACCCCCGTGGCGCCGCTGCAAAATCGCAAAATGGCGTCGGATCGCTGTTTGCCTCCCTGAAAACAAGCGCCACGCTTGTTTTAAGAAATCCGGCACGGTTAAAATAAGCCGATGACCAGCCCCACCGCCTCCGATCCGGCCGCCGCCGGCGCCGCCCGCCTGGGACGGTTCGTCGAAAGCGTGGTCGCGGGTGAAAAAGTGCGGGCGTTCGTGCCGCCGCCCCTGCCTCCCGCGCCGCCGCTCGAACTGCGCCCGCTGCTGGCGCTGCTGGGCCGCGCCGACCGCGCCCTCGGCCGGCTCGATGGACTGGCCCAGCTGCTGCCGGACCCGCAGATGTTCCTCTATGCCTATATCCGCAAGGAGGCGCTGCTGTCCTCGCAGATCGAGGGCACCCAGTCCTCGCTCGCCGACCTGTTCGCGCTGGAGGCGGGGGAGGATCTCCTGGCCGGGTTCGACGAGGTGCGCGAGGTCTCCAACTACGTGGCGGCCATGCAGCACGGCCTCGAGCGCCTGGCGACCCTGCCGCTGTCGCTGCGGCTCATTCGCGAGTTGCACGCGCGCCTGCTGCGCGACGGCCGCGGCGCCACCAAGCAGCCCGGCGAATTCCGGACCAGCCAGAACTGGGTCGGCGGCACCCGGCCGGGCAATGCCATGTTCGTCCCCCCGCCGCCGCCCGAAGTCCTGGCCTGCCTGGGCCAGCTGGAGCTGTTCATCCACGACCCGGGCACCGACCTGCCGCCGCTGATCCGGGCCGGACTCGTCCATGTCCAGTTCGAGACGATCCATCCCTTCCTCGACGGCAACGGCCGCGTCGGCCGCCTGCTGATCACGCTGATGCTGTGTGCCGAGGGCATTCTCCGCCAGCCGCTGCTCTATTTGAGTTTGTATTTCAAGAGCCACCGCAGCGACTACTACCGCCTGCTACAGGAGGTGCGCGAGCGCGGCGCCTGGGAGGCCTGGCTGGAGTTCTTCCTGGCCGGGGTCGAGAGCACGGCGTCGCAGGCGGTGGATGCCGCCGGGCGCATCATCGCCTTGTTCGACGCCGACCGGCGGCGGATTGACACCGGGGCGGAGCGCGCCGGCTCGGTGGCGCGCGTCCATGCGCATCTGCAACGCCGGCCGCTGGTCTCGCAGAAGTCGGTGACCGCCGACACCGGGCTTTCGGCGGCCACGGTGAACGCCGCCCTGCAGACCCTGGGGCGCCTCGGCGTGATCCGCGAGATCACCGGCCGCCGGCGCAACCGTCTCTATGCCTACGACGGCTACCTGGCGATCCTCAGCGAGGGCGCGCAGCCGCTTCCGGCGTAGCAGCGCAGGTTGCTTCCGGCCCGCCGAATGCCGACTCCACGACGGATGCTTGTCGCCGCCTGCGTCGACACCGCACGGCAACCACGATCAGGTTAAACACAGAGTTCGGCAGCCTGACGGTTCAACAAGAGCTTAGGATGGGATCGGCCGGCTGCGCATCGGCGCGCCCGCCGACCTGGTGCGCTTCCGCTGACAGCCCGGCGAGTCCGAATTGCGGATGGAGACGGTGCTGGTGGGGGGCGAGGAACTCAGATGACGGCCAGGTCCTTCGGCTGAGTTCCAGGGAACACCGTCTGCAGTTGGGCGGCGGTCAACCCGTAGAGCCGCTGCAGCAGGCCGCCGAACATCGCCCGGTAGTCCGTCAGCACCGGATAATCGCGGTTCTGAAACAGCGTGGCCTGCTCGACGCGGACCTGTTCGCCGGCGAGCCTGCCGCCCCTGACCGCGCCGCCCAGCACCCAGTAGACGCTGCCGTGGCCGTGGTCGGTGCCGCGGTCGCCGTTCTCGCGGAAGGTGCGGCCGAATTCCGAGATCGCCACCACCACCGTGCCGGCCCATGCCTCCGGCCCGATCTCCTCCACGAACCCCACCAGCCCGCGCCCGAGTTCGCCCAGCCGGCCGGCGAGATAGCCGGTCGCGCCACCCTGGTTCACGTGTGTGTCCCAGCCGCCGACATCGACGAAACCGAGGTTGTACTGCTCGCGCATCAGCCGCCCGATCCGCCGCGCCGACAACTCGAAGCCGCGCGTCGAGACAGCGCCGCGGCTGGCCGCCAGCATTTCCTCGGAGACCGAGCGGGCGACGTCGTCGCGCACCCGGAAGCCCTCGGCCACCGAAACCGCCAGCGGATGGCCCTGGTACATGCTCTGGATCAGCCTGGCCTGGCGGTCGTCGACGGTGGGTTTGCCCACCGTGTTGAGGCCGACATTTGGCAC
>CAIMEK010000227.1 GCA_903839965.1 uncultured Acetobacteraceae bacterium
CCAGCGGATAGAGCACCACCAGCAGCAGCGAGCCCACCCCGAGGGCCTGCGCCAGTCCGTTCAGTTGCAGCAGGATGAGCAGAGCAGGCGCCCCCAGCGCGGCCAGGACCACCAATGCGCCGCGCGGCGACACCGTGCCCGAGGCGAGCGGCCGGCCGGCGGTGCGCACCACCCGGCGATCGAGGTCGCGATCCCACAAATCGTTCACCACGCAGCCGGCCGCGCGCATCAGCACCGAGCCGACGGCGAACAGCGCGACCAGCCCCGCCGTGCGGCCCGGCGTGGTGCCCGCCAGCAGCAGCGACCACAGTCCGGGCAGGAACAGCAGCCAGGCGCCGATCGGCCGGTCCAGCCGCGCCAGCAGCGCGAACGGGGCCAGACCGCGCGGCAGGCGGGCGACCCATCCGGCGGCGACGATGTCGGTATGGCCTGCAGCGGGTTCGGAGAATGGCGGCATGGCTGCTAATCTGCCCGACGCCATGCACCCGTCAATCACTTCGCCGCGCCTGTTCGTTCCGGTCCCGCTCGCCCAGGGGGCGCGGACGGCGACCTCGACCGCGCAGGCGCACCACCTGGGCACCGTGCTGCGCGGCGCCAGGGGCGACCTGGTGCGGCTGTTCAACGGGGTGGACGGCGAATGGGCGGCGCGGATCACTACGGTGCGGCGCGATCGCTGCGAACTGGAAGTGGAGGAGCGGCTGCGCGGGCAGGAGCCCGAGCCGGACCTCTGGCTGGCGTTCGCGCCGCTGAAACGCGACGCCACTGACCTGGTGGCGGAAAAGGCGACCGAACTTGGCGCGGCGGCCCTGCTGCCGGTGCTCACGGAACGCACGGTGGCGACGCGGGTGAACCTCGACCGGATGACGTCCATCGCCACCGGGGCGGCCGAGCAGTGCGAACGGCTGAGCGTGCCCCGAATCACGGCGCCGATGGCATTGCCGGCGCTGCTGGGCAGCTGGCCGCCGGGGCGGGTGCTGGTGGCGGCGCTGGAGCGGCAGGACGCGCCGCTGGTGCGCGCGGCGACCGGGCCGGCGGCGCTGCTGGTGGGTCCGGAGGGCGGATTCACCGGGGCGGAGCTTGACCTTCTGGGTCGGCATGCCTTTGTTGTTCGGGCCAGCCTCGGTTGCCGCATCCTGCGGGCCGAAACGGCTGCGATCGTCGGGCTGGCGCTGCTGCAGGCCTCCGCTGGCGGTTAAGGGCTTGTTGCGCGCTGCTTCGCCTGCTGGAACGGAACCATCATGTCGAACCCCGGAGATGCCGACGCGACCCCGATTACGTCGGCGCGGCAGCTGGCCGACTACCTGGCCGCCGGCGGCAAGCCGCGCGAGCATTTCACCATCGGCACCGAGCACGAGAAGTTTGGGTTCCGCTATGCCGACTACGCCGCCCCGCCGTACGAGCCGGGCGGCATTCGTGCCTTGCTGGAGGGCATGGCGGCGACCGATGGCTGGGCGCCGATCCTCGACGGGACCAATCCGATCGGGCTGAAGAAGGGCACCGCCTCGGTGTCGCTGGAGCCGGCCGGGCAGTTCGAGCTGTCCGGCGGGCTGGTCGGCACGCTGCACGACACCCGCGCCGAAATGGACGCGCACAACGCGCTGGTGCGGCGGGTGGCCGAGCCGCTGGGCTTCGGCTTCGCGCCGCTGGGCTTTCACCCGACGCTGCGGCGCGAGCAGATGCCGTGGATGCCGAAGGGGCGCTACGCCATCATGCGCCGGCACATGCCGACGGTGGGCGGGCTCGGGCTCGACATGATGACGCGCACCTGCACCGTGCAGGTGAACCTCGATTTCGCCGACGAGGCGGACATGGTGCGCAAGATGCGGGTGGCGCTGGCGCTGCAGCCGGTGGCGACCGCGCTGTTCGCCAATTCGCCGTTCACCGAGGGGCGGCCGAACGGCTACCTGTCGTATCGCGCGCATGTGTGGACCGATACGGACCCGTTCCGCACCGGCATCCCTGGCGTGTTCTTCGAGGACGGCTTCGGCTTCGAACGCTACGCCGACTGGCTGATCGACAACGTGCCGATGTATTTCGTCTATCGCAACGGCGGCTACATCGACCTGGCCGGGCAATCGTTCCGCCGCTTCATGCAGGGGGCGTTCGGCGCCACCGGGGCGGGCACGGCGACGATGGGCGACGCGGCCGACCATTTGACCACCGTGTTCACCGACGTGCGGCTGAAGCGCTTCATCGAGATGCGCGGCGCCGATGCCGGCACGGTGCCGATGATGGTGGCGCAATCCGCGCTGTGGGTCGGGCTGATCTATGACCCGGCGGCGCTGGCGGCGGCCGAGGCGCTGGTGCGCCGGCATCCCTGGACGGAGTTCGCGGCGCTGCGGCCGCTGGTGGCGCGGCGCGCGCTGGAGGCGCCCTGGCAGGGCGGCACGGTGCGCGACCTGGCGCGCGAGATGGTGGCGATTGCAGAGGACGGATTGCGGGCGCGGGGGCGCCGCGATGCGCTCGGGCGCGACGAGACGGTGCATCTTGCGCCGTTGCGGGAGCTGGTGGCGGGCGGGCCAACGCAGGCGGAACGATGGCTATCACGCTTTAACGGAGAATGGAACGGTAAAATAACTGAAATATTCCGTTCGGCTGCTGTCTGACAACTTGGGAATCGGGTCGTAAGGCACGGGCCAGAAATGGGAACCTGCGTTTGGACATTGCATGACATCGCTTGCACGGCATGATTGCAGTATCGCTTGATTCTTCCCTGTAGACGGGTGCTTAATGCCCGCATGATCGTCGAGTCACCCCCGAGTAGCGCTTCGATCGTCGTCTCATCTGTTCAGCTGCCCAGTGTGCTGCTGCGTCTGCGCCTGATCGGCCAGATGGAGGCCTGGACGTTCACCAGCGAGAGCGTCATGCCGACCGGGCGCAAGACGCGTGCGCTGCTGGCCGTGCTGGCGCTGTCCGCACCGCGCCCGGTGTTGCGCGGCCGGCTGGCCCAGTTGCTGTGGAGCCGCCGACCGGAAGAACAGGCGCGCGCCTCGTTGCGCCAGGAAATCCACCGGCTGGGCGAGGCGCTGTCGCCGGTCGGAGGCCAGGTGCTGGCGGTTCACCGCGACCATCTGATGCTGCGCTCCGGCGTGGCGTGGATCGACGTGGAAGAGGTGATGCGCGCGACGCCGGAGCAGCCGGCGGCGCTGATGCTGCTCGACGGCGAACTGCTGGAAGACCTGAATGGTATTGATCCCTGCTTCGACGCCTGGCTGGCCGGCGAGCGCGAGCGGTTGAGCGATCGCGCCCGTGGGCTGGCCGAGCGGCTGCTGGAAGAGAAGCCCGATCCGGGCTCGGTGATTGCCGCGGCGGAGCAACTGCTGGCGATCGACCGTTCGCATGAGGGGGCGTGGCGGGCGCTGATGCGCGCCCATGCCGCGCGCGGCGAACGCGGCATGGCGTTGCAGGCCTACGAACGCTGCCGTGGCGTGCTGGCCGAGCGGCTCGACGCCCACCCGTCGGAAGAGACCCAGCGGGTGGCCGCGGAGATCCGCGCGGCCGCGCCGGTGCACCGGCCGGCGCCGCCGCCGTTGCCGCCGCCGTTGCCGGCACCCGTGCCGGCATCGACCCTGCTGGAC
>CAIMEK010000228.1 GCA_903839965.1 uncultured Acetobacteraceae bacterium
CAGCGTGCCGGACGAGCTGGCAGACAAGATGGGAACCGACACGGTGGCCGCCATCCCCCGGGGCGGGCCGTTCGGGCTGTTGCGAGAGAACTACAAGTCCTGGACCATGCCGGGAGGCCAGGAAGTCCTGGTTCCGGGAATGTTCAATCCGACCCCGGATGGGAGCGGCGGCTGGTACCTGCATCCGCAAGGCGACACGAGCTGTCCGCCGTCGGGGCACATGCCGACGAAATGCACCTACTTCGACAACATCGAGCCGAACATCGAGGTTGACGAGGAGCATCTGGATCCCGCCGACAATACGGTGGAATTTTCGATCTACGACGATGACGACGTGCGGTTCGTTGTCGATAGTGTGGAAAAGGCCTGGCGGACCGGGCGCGCCGTGGTCCTGAACATGAGCGGCGCCAGCATCGGCAGCGTCGGCGACATCACCGGCGGGGCGGTCAAACATCCGAAGGGTATCCGCAGGATCGAGGAATGGTACGTCTCGCCGCTACTGCGACCGGACTACGTGAAGGCGGTGTTCGATCGGCAAACTGATGTCGCGATCATCAATATGCAGAAAATCAACGATGCCTGCGGCGACAGGATCGATGTGGTATTCACCTGTGGAGCCGATTTCGGCCATCAGCTCGGGCAATTTTTCGGCCCCGCCGTGGTCCGGGACGTCTGGATGCCGTATTGGCGCAAGATGAATGACTGGATTCATGCAAACACGCACTGGAAATCCCTCAAGCATTGCTGCGGGGCGGTGGCTCCGCTCATTCCGAGCTTCATCGACTCAGGCTTCGATGCCCTGAACCCCGTGCAAACCTCCGCCGTGGGAATGCATCCGGCAACCCTGAAGAAGGAATTCGGCCGGGACATTGCCTTCTGGGGCGGCGGCGTGGATACCCAGAGCGTGCTGCCCTTTGGCACCCCCGAGGAGGTCAGAAAGCAGGTCCTGGAGCGTTGTGAGATCTTCGGCAAGGACGGCGGCTACATCTTCAATGCCATCCACAACGTGCAGCACGGCGTGCCGGTGGAGAACATCGTCGCCATGATCGACGCGGTCAGGGAGTTCAACGGCGAAGCATAACCCGCGGCGCCGCTGCCGAGGCCCGGGCCAGCCTGTGACGGACGCCGCACGCGGTTGCTGGACAAGATCCGCAATCGTTGCAATCCTGCCGATCCCGGTCTAACCTGCCCCGGAAGGGCAGAGCCCCGGGACGGCCGATGCATGTCGTCGCGTCAACCAAGAATCTACTCGCAGTGAGGGATCGTTCAATGAAGCCGAAGACGTTTTCCCGCCGTCAGGTGCTTGGGTCGGGGGCTGCGGCCGCCGCCGCGCCATTCGTGACCACCAGGCGCGCGCAAGCGGCGCCCGGCGACAATTTCGATTGGATGCAGCAGAAAGGCAAACAACTCGTCGTTTCCGCCCCGCTCCAAAGCTATTACTCCATCCTCCAGAAGCTGATCCCGGATTTCATGAAGCTGACCGGTATCGAGGTCGAATACCAGGTTGTTCCGGAACAGCAGCTCCGCCAGAAGCTGCCGATCGAGATGAACGGAAAATCGTCCGCCATCGATGTGTACGTGACCTCGATGCAGGTCGAGAAGCTGCTGTTTTCGGCCGCGGGGTGGTACGAGCCGCTCAACAAGTACCTCGAAAACCCCTCCCTCACGCCGCCGGATTACAACTGGAAGGATTTCGGGCCGACCGGCACCTACTGGGGCCTCGTCACGGATGGGACCGTTGTTGCGATTCCCATGGGAGTGGGGCTGTGGGCCTACATGTACCGCCAAGACCTTTATGCCGAGAAGGGACTGAAGGCACCCACCACCCTGGATGAAATGATCGCCTCGGTGAAGGCGCTGCACAAACCCCCGGCGACATACGGCTTCGTGGGACGGGGCCTCAAGAACGCGAACGTTCCGCTCTGGGGGTGCATCATGAGCGCGCTCGGCGGCAACTACCTGGACCCCTCCAAGACCAAGCTTCTCGTCACGTTGCCGGAAGCGGCCGAGGCCGCCAACATCTATGCCGATCTGATGCGCAACTATGCTCCGCCCGGCTCGATCGGCTTCAACTGGATGGAGTGTCAGGGAGCTTTCGCACAAGGGATCGCCGGTTGCTGGCTTGACGGCCTCAATTTTGCCTTGCCCTTCGAGGACGCCACCAGGTCGAAGGTGAAAGGCAAGGTCGGTTACGCGCCGCATCCGGGCAGCAGCAGGCGCAAGCCGTTCGGCGGCACCTCGATGGACGCCCTGGCGCTCAACCGCTTCGGGAAAAACAAAGAGGCAGCCTGGCTGTTCACGGCCTGGGCCAGCAGCCGGCCGGTGATGTTCAACCTGATGACCCAGGGAGCCATGATCGGCACACGCAACTCCATCTACCAGGACCCTGAGTTCGTCAAGGCGAACAGCTTGCCCAAGGGCTGGATCGACGCCGTGGCGGAGGCCTTGGGGAACCCGATCCCGCAATTGCCGGAACTGAGGGATGTCAATCAGTTCCGCGATATTTACGGGGTCGCGCTGGCGAATATCGTCTTGGGTGCGGACGCCAGGACCGAGTTGGAGAAAGCCACGCGGGAATTCGAGCCGATCTTCCAGAAGGGGCTTCGAGGCTAGAGCGCTGCCGCCCGCGTGGGCGGCGAGCCTGCTGCGAGCGGGGATCCGGGCGGGACGCTGTCAGTGTTCCGCTGGGGATTCCCTGGCGCGAAAGGAGTCCGTTCTGATCTTTCGCAGGTTTCGCGGGCGGAGATTCGTGGACACTCGCCTTCGACGCATGGGGCTTCAGCTCGGGCACCACGCGTAATCCCTGATGGTCATCCCGGCGGCGGTGACGGTGCTGCTGATTATCGTCTTTCCGTTGATCTACACGTTGTGGATGGCGGTTTAGGAGTACTCGATGGGGGCCAACGCGGCTCCCCGCTTCCTCGGCCTCGCCAACGACGTGGCAGCCTTCGACAACCAGCGCTTTCGCGAAACCATTCCGCGGACATTCTACTTCACGCTGCTGGACGTCGTCGGCCCGGCCGTCCTCGGAACCGCGGCGGCGCTGGCTTTCGCGCGCCAATTCCCGGGACGTGGATTGCTGCGCACCGTGTTTTCGCTGCCGATGATGGCCACGCCGGTCTCCATCGCCCTGATCTGGATCTATTCGCCGCAGTCGGTGATCGCGACCCTGGCGATCGTTCAGACCTGGCAGTGGACGCCGTTCGTGCTGCTTATTGTGCTGGGTGGTCTCGCCGCGCTGCCGAGCGAGCCGTATGAGGCCGCGCTGATCGATGGCGCCTCCCGATTGCGGGAGCCTGAATCGCCGCCAACAGCGCAGGGAGGAGCCACCTTGGCCGTCGGTTATTGACCCTTCCTGATTGTCGCGGGCCTTGCGATAGCTGCCGACGGCACGATGCGACCGGATGATCGTGACGATCCCTTCAAGGGCAGAACAGCCGTGTTCGATGACAGGGGGAAACCTCGAAAGGTCACGTCACGTTTGGCTGGGCCTGGGCACCTGAGCGCCAACACTGAACGGCGGCAGCCGAAGCCGGCCCTGCCTGGCGCGGTTGGCTACCACGGCCTCCAGTTCGTCGACGAAACCCTGGGCCAGACGCGAGAGCGGGCGCAGCCGCGGGCGCAACAGCCGGGCGACGATGGGCACGGGCGGCGTAAACCGGCAGCTGGCGAGGCCGGGCCAAGAGGGGCCGATCATACTGAATCCGTCGACCACGGCGACGCCCGCTCCGGCGTGCGCGAGCGCACAGGCCGTCCAGGTCTGCATGACCTCGATGGCGATGCGACGGCGCAGTCCGGCCCGCCGGTAGGCATCCTCGACGAGCAAGCCGATCGGCTGATGCCGGCTGAAGGAAATCAGCGGCCAGGGCCGAAGATCAGCCGCGCCGACCACGTCGCGACGCGCCAGGGGGTGGTCCGCCGGCATCACGCAAACCAGCTCCGCGGCACAGAGGTCGACTGCTTCCGTAGCCAGGTCGTCCGCCGGTGCCAGCAGCACGCCCAGGTCGAACGCGTGGTCCGCGACCACGTCCACCACCTCGTGGTTCAACAGGTGCTGCAACGTGACCTGGACTTCGGGACGCGCCGCGCGGAAGCGAGTGATTGCCTCGGCAAGCAGCGTATTGCCGAGCGCCGGCGGCGCGGCGAGCTTCAGCAGCCCGGTGCGTTGTTCCCGCAGGTCCTCTGCCAGGCGCTGCACCGATTCCGCCGCGGCGGTGGCGCGGATGATTTCCGGCAGCAGCACGCGGGCCTCCGAGGTCGCCACCAGGCGGCCGCGCTCGCGCAGGAACAGCGGGAACCCCAGCTGTGCCTCTGCCAACGACAGCAGCTTGGAGGTGGCGGGCTGCGACACATGCAGCCGCTCGGCCGCGTCCGTGACGCTGCCGGTCTCGATCACGGCGCGCAGCACCTCCAACTGCCGCAGCTTCAAATGCATAACCATCTGTTATGGCCGGATGCGATCTCGCCATTTGACATTAAGACCCCGCAACCTTTCAACTGAAACCGACACCCTAGGTCGCTGAGGGCGTCGGATGCGGACCATGGCTGGTGTGGGTAGGCGATCGGGATGATGTCCGATATCATCCTGTTGGCTCGATAATTCCGGGAAATGGCCAAGAGGAAAACGAGAATGAGCAAGAGAATACTGCGTCGCATGGCAATACTGGTGGGTGCCGCCATGCTTGGCGCCGTCGCCGCACAATCGGCCATGGCCGACAACCTGAAGCTCGCGCACCAGTTCGCACCGGCCAGCCTGCCCGGTCTGAGTGCCACGCATTTCGCCGAGCTGGTGAAGGAGAAGACGGCGGGGGCGACCACGATTACCGTCATTCCCGGCGGCGCGCTGGGCGACGAGGCCGCCAATCTGCAACAGTTGCAGAACGGATCGATCGACCTCGCACTCACAGGCGATCTGGTGATCAGCTCGTATGGCAAGTCCTATCTGCTGATGACGCTGCCGTTTCTTTACCGCAACCCCGAACAGGCGCTGCACGTCTACAACGGCGCCCTGGGGCAGGAATTGGCTGCCTACCTTTACGACCACGAAAAGCTTCGCGTGGTGGCCTGGCAGTACGCCGGAACGCGGGTGCTGACCTCGAGCAGGCCGGTGCGCTCGCTCGCCGATCTGAAGGGCCTGAAGATGCGCCTGCCCGGCAATGTGCCATGGGTTGCCGCCTGGGGGAAGACCGGGGTGGCCATCACGCCGGTCGCGTTCACCGAACTGCAGCTTGCCCTGCAGACCGGAACCGTCGCCGCCCAGGAAAATCCGCCCAACTTCATCATCGCGAACAAGTTCTACGAAGTTCAGAAGTACCTGATGCCAACGAACCACTACCCGCAGATGCAATCCTTTTTCATCGCCGACGCCACCTACGCCACGCTGCCGCCGGCCGAGCGCACGGCGATCGAGGCGGCGATGCGCGAAACCGCTGCCTGGACATCGCAGAAGGCCATGGCGGCACAGCAGGAGGACATCGACTGGTTGACCAGCAAGGGCGGCATGACACTGGTACCGATCGACCTCGCCGGCTTGCCCGAGCTGCTGGTCAACGTGCCGGCAGAACTCATGGGTCCCGCCGGGCCGGTGCTCTACGAGCGCATCAAGGCGGTGCAGTGAACCATGGAGATTGATCCGGCCAACCCCGGCGGCGAGAGACTGGGGCTGCTGGAGATCGTCGCGTTGGTGCTGATGAGCACCCTGTTCGTCGCGCTGATGGCCCAGGTCGTGCTGCGCTTCTTCTCGTTGTCCCTGCCGTGGACCGATACGTTGTCGGTGCCGGTGTTCATCTGGCTGGTGTTCGTCGGCGCGGCGATCGCGTGCCGGCGCAACGAGCATCCGTTCGTGGAGATCGGCTATATGCAGGCCGAGCGGCGCCTCTCTCCGCGCCGGATGCGTCAACTCGACGCGCTGCTTGTCGGCGCCAGCCTCGTCTTCCTGGTGGTCCTGCTCTATGGCCTGGCGCAAATGACGCGCCAGACCTGGAACCAGACCACCGGGCTGCTGGCCGGCTTCAGGCTCGGGTATGTCTATCTGGGCGTGTCGTGCGGCGTGCTGGCCTGCATCGCCGGTCTGGGACGGCGGCTGCGGCGGCTCTGGCGCGGCGAGCGGGTGCCCGTGGCCGTACCGCTCGACGCGGCCTGACCCGTGGCGTTCCTGCTCCCCATTGTGCTGCTGGTGGTGCTGGCGGCGGTCGGGTTGCCCATCGCCTTCGCCGTCGGCGGCATCGCGATGGTGTCGGCGCTGACCTCGCTCGGCGCGCGCTTTCCGCTGGTCGCGGCACAGACCATGGTGGACAGCCTGAACAGCTTCGTTCTCATTTCCGCGCCGTTCTTCATGCTCGCAGGGCAGATCATGAACGCGGGCGGCATGACCCGCCGGATCTTCCGCTTTGCCACTGTCCTGGTCGGGCGCCTGCCTGGCGGCCTGGCACAGGTCGTCGTGCTGGCCAGCATCCTGTTCGCCGGCATGACCGGCTCCGCGCTGGCCGAGGCGGTCGCGCTCGGCAGCATGGCGATCCCGGCGATGCGCAAGCGCGGCTACGACGAGGTTGCCAGCGCGGCCCTGATCGGGGCCGCCTCGACGATCGGGCCGATCTTCCCGCCCAGCGTGCCGATGGTGATCTTCGCCGCCCTGGCCGGGGCCTCGGTCGGACAGTTGTTCCTGGCCGGCATCGTGCCCGGCCTGCTGGTCGGCGTGATGCTGATGGGAACCGCCTATCTCTACGCCCGGATCGGCCGCTTCCCGACCGAGCCGGGCGGCCCGCGCCCACCCATGCTGCGGGCCACGTGGGAAGCCATTCCGTCGTTGGTCGCGCCGGTGCTGGTGATCGGTGGCATCTATTCCGGACTGTTCACGCCGACCGAGGCGGCGATGGTCGCCGTCGCGTATTCCCTCGTGCTGTCATGGTTCTATGGGGAAATGACCCTGCGCCGGCTGGCCCACCTCATGATCGATGTCGCCGCCGTCGCCGGGTCGCTGCTGCTGCTGATCGCCGCCACCGCCTTCCTCGGCTGGATCGTGGCACGCACCGGCGTGATGATCGAGCTTGCGCTGTGGCTCGGCTCCTCGGTCTCCAGTCCGGCGGCGCTGATGCTGATAATCACCGGGTTATACCTGCTGGTGGGACTGGTGATGGAGCCGGTGCCGGCGATGGTGTTGCTGGTGCCGATGCTGCTGCCCGCCGTGCGTGTGCTGCAGATCGATGTCGTGCATTTCGGCGTCGTCACCGTGCTGGCGCTGGTCGTCGGCCTGATCCATCCGCCGGTCGGGCTGGTGATGTATGCGATGGCGCGCGTGGCCGAAGTGCGGGTCGATCGGCTGGCGGTGGCGTTGCTGCCGTTCCTGATTCCCGTGCTGATCGTGCTGCTGCTGTGCGCGGTCTTTCCCTCTCTCGTGCTGTTCCTGCCGCGTCTGCTGCACGGCTGAGCACGGCCGTTAGGAGTTGCGATGAAAATCACGTCTGTGGAGACCATCCTCCTGCAGGTCCCCTACGGCATCGGTGGCGGCCCGATGGCGATCGCCGGCCGCCCGGCGACCAAGCTCACCATCCTATTGGTCAGGGTGGAAACCGATGGCGGCTTCGTCGGTTGGGGCGAAGCCTTCGGACACGGTGTCGCGCCGGCCACCAAACAGGCGCTGGATACGCTGGTGGCCCCGGTCTTCATCGGCCGCGATCCTACCGACATCGCGGACCTGATGAGGGAGGCGCAGCAGAACCTGCATCTGTTCGGACGCAACGGACCGGTGATGTATGCTCTTTCCGGCCTCGACATCGCGCTCTGGGACATCGCCGCCAAGCGCGCGGGCCTGCCGCTGCATCAACTGCTGGGCGGCACCCGGCGCACCGAGATAGCGGCCTATGCGAGCCTGCTGCGCTATGGCGAGGAGGCGACCTTGGTGGCGAACTGCCGGCGCGCGCTTGCGCAAGGCTACCGTTTCGTCAAGGTGCACGAAGTCAGTCCGGCCCTCGCCGCGGCGGCCCGCTCGGCGCTGGGGCCGGACATTCCCCTGATGATGGACACGAATTGCCCGTGGAGCCCCGGCGAGGCGCGTGCGGCCGCGCGCGCGCTGCGGCCGCTCGATCTCTATTGGCTGGAGGAGCCGGTCTGGCCGCCGGAGGACCATCGCGGGCTGGCCGCCGTGCGCGCCGAGGGGGTGCCGATCGCGGCGGGTGAAAATGCCTGCGGCGGCCTGCAAGATTTCCGGCGTTTGTGCGAGGCCGGGGCAATCGACTTCGCCCAGCCCAGCGTGACCAAGATCGGCGGCATCACGGAGGTGCGCAAGATCGTGGCGCTTGCCGAGGCGTTCGGTGTGCGGGTCGCGCCGCACTGCGCCTATTTCGGTCCGGGTTATCTCGCCTCGGTGCATATCGCGGCGACACTGGCCGAGGCGGTGCCGCTCGAGCGCCTGTTCATGGACCTGGAGACCAGTCCTTTTCCCCCCTACACGGACGCTGCTGGCGGCAAGGTTCCGGTGCCGCAATCCCCGGGCCTGGGCTGCGATCCGTCCGCGGAGCTGATCGACCGCTACCGGACCCACCCGCCGACCGTGACGCAATAGTCGGCACTTTCCGGGCTGCACGTGCCACGGTCTGCACGCCGAACGTCATCGCCGGCCCGGCGCGCCCAGGGCGTCGCTACGCGTGCGCCGGGAGTGCGGCCGATGTTTCATTGGGCGCTGCGGCGGATCGAGGCGCACGTGAAGCTCTGCGTGCTGGCACTGCAGGTGCAGCGCACCGCCGAGATCCGCACCGGCCTGCCGTGGGCGCGCCTCGCCCACCTGCTGGGGACGCTGAAGGCGGTGCGTTAGGTCGCCGAGAGCCGGACCATTGTTCAGCGCACGAAAATCGCATTGTCGATGCCGGCTGCGAGCCGATTACGCTGGCCGAAGGCCTGCCGCGCGCGGACTTAATTACTGTCCATTGCCCCAAGAATGCCGAGACCACCGGCATGATCGGCAAGGCGCAGCTTGCCAGCACGAAAAAAGGTGCTTTCGTGGTCAACACTGCACGCGGCGGCATTGTCGACGAGTTGGCTCTCCATGAAGCGCTGGTTTCCGGCCATCTCGGTGGGGCCGGATTGGACGTGTGCGTGCAGGAACCGATGCCGACGGATCATCCATTGTTGGCGCTCCCAAACGTCGTTGTGGCGCCACACGTGGCCGGCTGCACATTGCAGGGGATGGACCGTCTGTCGTGCGCTACCATCGCCAATATCTTGTCTGTATTCGATGGCGCGCCGATCCTTGAGAACGTCATCAACAAGGAGGTACTCCGTTGAATCGACGAGCCTGTGAGCCCATCGACGAAATCGGTGTGGCGTAACGCGTTGCCCAGGCGGGCAGCGGAGGACGGTATCGGACCGGCTGTGAGAGCGGCTATTGTGAAAGCTTCAACGCCCGCTTCCGCGACGATCTGCTCGATGGCGAGATCTTCTACTCGCTCAAGGAGGCCCAGACGGTGATCGAGACCTGGCGCCGCCATTGCAACACCAGCCGACCACATTCGGCTCTTGGTTACCGACCGCCGGCGCCAGAGATCGTGCCATGGCCGCCCTCGCCAGTTTCGTCACCGGGCGCTCGGGCGGCCACACAAACCATAGCGCCACGACAAGCCATGAACTAACATTCCAACCGGACCACTCCCTGGGGGCCAGTCACCGCTGTCGCGGCATCCCAGGCCATGGAAAGGCGCCTTGATGATACCGAGAGACGACGCCGCCGCGCCAAGCGATTGCGTCCGGCCAGGCAACACGAACCCAAACAGTCCCAACGAGGACGTCGTTGACAGCTTCCTGCGGTGTCGCGATGGGCGGCCCGAATGGATCGGCATTCCGCCCGGCCAGCGTCCCCGCACCTTGCAGGAGGGATATCGGATCCAGGCGGCGGTCCATCGCGCGCTTGAGAGGAGAGGCGTCAGACGGGTTGGCTACAAGATCGGATCGACATCGCGGGCAGGGCAACGCGCGTTCGGGCTCCTCGATCCGATCTATGCCGGTATCTTCGCGAATACGCAGTGTTCATCGCTGGCGGAAGCGCTCTCCGCTCGACTGATGGCGCCATCCGTCGAATGCGAGATCGCCGTCAAAATAGGGCGTGAAATCGACGGCTCGGATCCGGCTTTTGCGGACGAGAGTGTCGCGGATGCAATCGAATGGTGCGCAATAGCCTGTGAAGTGATCGATGACCGCTACGGGGCGATCACCAAGGCTGATGTGCCGACGTTGTTGGCCGATGATTTCTACCATGCCAACTTCGTGCTTGGCGCATCGGTGGCCGGATGGCGCGAGCTGGATCTTTCGCATCTGCGGGCTTTTATCGAAATCAACGGTGCTGTTGCGTCGGGCTGTTCAGAGGACGTGTTTACTTGCGTTGAGTCGGTGCGCTGGCTGGCATCGAAGCTGGCCGCCGAGCAACGGACTCTCCGGGCAGGCGAGATCGTTTTGACCGGCTCACTTGTCTCCCCGACCCGGCTCGCCGGGCCGCTGAAGTCGGTTTGTCTTTCGATCGAGGGGTTCAGCCCGCTCCGATTTTCTGGCTCGCCATGCGCGACGGAACAGCATTGACGTGCCGATAACCCCGCTTGATGAGGTTTGTGGACGGCCCGGGCATGAGCCACCCCGCTGTGGGTTTCGAAACGTCTTGATTTCGTGCCATCTCTTGCACTGGCGAGCCGCCGCGGCTTGCTTTTGGGTGCAGGGGAGCGGCCTGAGCTGCCGACGGTCGGGCAGTGGTTCGTACGGAGACAGTGGAGGACACTATGAAAATAGTTGAGGTCAGAACCCACGTTTTGCAAGCACCCCTCAGGCAGCCATTCAGCTGGTCCTTTGACGGGACGGCAACGCGATCCGCCTGCCTGGTGGAGATCGAGACGGACGACGGCGTGATCGGTTGGGGAGAATGTTTCGGTCCAGCCCCCCTCAACGCGGCGATCGTGCAGTCATTCAAGAAGCACCTGATCGGCGCGGATCCCTGTGCGTCGGAGGCGATCTGGCAGACTCTCTACAATCGGTTCCGGGACCAGGGCCAGAAAGGTCTCGCCATCACCGCGTTGAGTGGCGTCGACATCGCCCTGTGGGACCTTCGCGGAAAGGTGTCGGATTTGCCGATATACCGCCTCATGGGGGGACTGCTGCGCACGCGGGTTCAGGCCTATGCGACTGGCACGTATCGTCGCGATACGGGCGATCCGCTTGACTACATTGTAGAGGAAGTCAAGGAGTACGCCTCGCAAGGGTTCGATGGCGTGAAGGTCAAGATCGGCCGCGACGTTGACCGGGATGCGGAGCTTATCAGGGCCGTTCGCGCGGCGATCGGGCCGTCGCGCAAGCTGATGATTGATGCGAACCACGGCTACGATACTCTTGAGGCGATTGCACTTGGGCGCAAGATCGCTGATCTGAACATCGAATGGTTTGAGGAGCCCGTTGTTCCGGAGGACCTCGCCAGTTATCGGGAGGTGAGGAGGGGACAGCCCATTCCGGTCGCCGGCGGCGAATGCGAGTTTACGCGTTGGGGCTTCTTGAATATTCTCACATCTCGCTCCATGGATATTATTCAGCCGGACACTTGCGCTGCCGGTGGGCTTTCCGAATGCAAGAAGATTGCCGACATGGCAACTGCGTTCGGGATTCGCTACGTGCCGCACGTTTGGGGAACCGGCGTGAGTCTTGCCGCGGCGCTACAGCTTCTCGCCGTCCTGCCGCATACGCCGCTGCGCTTCAATCCTCGCGAGCCGCTGCTGGAATTCGACAGATCGGAGCACGCCTTCCGTCAGGAAATCCTGACCGAACCGCTCGAACACGAGAACGGATGGGTGAAGATTCCGACCGGAGCCGGCCTGGGGATCGAAATCAACCGCGACACGCTACGCAAATATTCCGTCGACTAACCCTGATCAGGACCTCGGCGAACTGCCGGCCGGGGTCCCATTCCAGTGTTGATCACGGATTGAGCTGAGGTCATTATCCGGCGCATCGGCATCGCCAATACGTAACGGCCCCGACCACGGCTCAACTCGACGAGGTTGAGCGCCGAGTACATCCCGGCATCGCCGACGAACAGACACCGGCCGAGCCGCCAAGCATGCAGGTTCTGCTTGATACGTGCAACGGTCGCCACGTCGGCGGTGTTGCCGGGCAGCACCCATGAGCGCACCGGCATGCCGTCGCGCGTCACCGCGAGCGCGATAATGACCTGCGGATTGGCGTCGCGGCCTTCCTTGCGGCCAACGCGACGCCATCACCGCTGCCCGACACTTCTCTTCCGTGCCGTAGCGTTCCTCGAACACCGCCTCGCTGAGCCCCTTCTGAAACTGCACGGTGTTCCGAGCCATCACGGTGTCCTCGCCGAAAACAAACAGGCACGGATTCTGTCACACCAAACCGGCTGACGAAAGAGCCTAAGCAGGAACCAATTTATCATGATGCGTATTTGTGAGTCGGATTAGTAAGATCTCAGGTACGCCATCACTCGACGACCCCGCGACCTGCCGGAGGTATCCCCGATCGCGGCTGTACCCGCCAGGATTGCAGAAGGACCACGCGCAGCAGACCGGCGGCACTCGATAGGCTTTGGATCGACCGGCGTGCTTCCAGCAACAGATCGCGCACCAGCAACTTGTCCGTGGTTCCCGCGGTTTCCTGCACGAGCGAGAGCCGATGCAGGGAATATAGGCCAACCACACACGCAAGGCCGAAGAAGAATGTCCAAGAATGAAAGTTGAGCACCTGAACCGTGACCTGACCGACTCCGCCCGTCCAGGTGAACGCGAGCGTGAGTTCCCGTGCTGCAAAGAAGTCGGCACAGAGCCCGCCGATGATCGGCGCGATGGCGCCGCAGGTCGCACTCATCACGCTACTGGCCGCAAGAAAGGCGGTCGCTTGCCCGACCGGGGATAGCTTCATAACAATGTTGCCCGAAGCCAACGCCACGCCGGCCGTGGCGATGCCCATCAGCACATGGATGACCACCAACAGGTAGAGCGTCGCCGAGCCGATCCAGGCGATGCCGGTGAAGGTCCAGCCCAACGTGCAGACCAGGAACAGCGGTGCCGAGATTTGCAGCACCCCCTTGTTGCTGAACCGGTCTATCAGATTGCCCCACAGCCCCAGCGCGATGATGTTGCTAAGCTGACTCGCCATCGTCAGTGCTATGATCGTTGTCATCGCATAGCCGAGCGTCTTAAGCATATAAACCGCAAAAAACGGGGCCGCGAGATTGGCGGCAAAGTTCCACGAC
>CAIMEK010000229.1 GCA_903839965.1 uncultured Acetobacteraceae bacterium
CGTTCATGGCGTGCGTCCGAAATGGCTCAAGCGGGTGATGTGCCCCCAGGCTGCCGGTGCGGGCAAGAAAGGGACTGGATTATCAAGGCTCCGCCTTGATCGGGGTCGAGGGGCAGCGCCCCTCGCCTTCGCTTGCCTCCCCGTCAGTTCAGCCGCGACCGCAGTTCGTCCATGGCGGTGCGTGCGCGGGTGGCCAGCTCGCCCTGCGGCACCAAAGCGAGGAAGCGCTCGTAGCAATGCAATGCCGCGGCCACCTGGTCGAGCTGCTGGTTGAGCGTGCCGGTCTCGTGCCACAGCCCGGCGGCGTCCGGGGCGATGCGCAGCATGTCCTGCGCGCAGGCCAGGGCGCCGGGGAGGTCGCCGGCGGCGAGGCGACGCAGCTTGATGTTGTTCTGCAGGCGCAGCAGCACCGCGCGGGCCGGCATCGGCGCCAACAGGCCGGGGCGCAGGTCGGCCTTTGGTCCTTCCGCCGCCCGCAGCAGCCGCAGCAGCGCGCGCACGCCGAGCGGCGTGCCGCCGGCGAACACGTCGAGCACCACGGCGCCGCCGCCCTCAAGCGCGAGCAGGAAATGGCCCGGGAAATCGACACCGTGCGCCGCCCAGCCGACCGCGCGGGCGACATGCAACCAGATGACGCCGAGCGCCACCGGCAGGCCGCGGCGGCGCTCGATGACATGCAGCAGGTTGGCGTTGCGCGGGTTGGCGTAATCCTCGGCGTCGCCGGCGTAGCCGTGCCGCGCCGAGAGCAGCAGTGCCAGCACGCGCGCGCGGGTGGCGACGTCGTCCTCCGGCACGCCGACGGCGAGGTCCACCGCCTCGCGCGCCAGCCCCGACAAATGCCGCCGCGCCGCCTGCCAGTCGGCCTCCGGCGCATCGACGCGGGCGAAGTGCAGGGCGGCGTCGGCGATGTCGATCTCGGTATCGGGCAGCAACCCGACGGCATCCAGCGCGCTGCGGGGGTCGATCATGGGAGGGGGCGCGGAGCAACCTACGTGTCGCTGCCCTTGGCCGGGGCGGGTTCCGGCACGTAGATGGACGACCCGTGCTCGCGGAAGGCGGTGCTCATCTGTTGCATGCCCGCCATCCGCTCGCTGTCGGCGCGGATGTCCTGGCTGATCTTCATCGAGCAGAATTTCGGCCCGCACATGCTGCAGAAATGCGCCACCTTGTGCGCCTCCTTCGGCAGCGTCTCGTCGTGGAACCTGCGGGCCGTGTCGGGGTCCAGCCCGAGGTTGAACTGGTCCTCCCAACGGAACTCGAAGCGCGCCCGGCTGATGGCGTCGTCGCGCAGGCGGGCGGCCGGGTGGCCCTTCGCCAGGTCGGCGGCGTGGGCGGCGATGCGGTAGGTGATGACGCCGGTCTTCACGTCGTCGCGGTCGGGCAGGCCGAGGTGCTCCTTCGGCGTGACGTAGCACAGCATGGCCGTGCCATACATCCCGATTACCGCGGCCCCGATCGCGCTGGAAATATGGTCGTAGCCGGCGGCGATGTCGCAGACGATCGGGCCGAGCGTGTAGA
>CAIMEK010000230.1 GCA_903839965.1 uncultured Acetobacteraceae bacterium
GGTGCTGGCATTGCCGGGCACGCCGGTGGCGCCGAATGGGGCGTCGCGCTGGCCGCCGGCATACATGTCGCTGCGGTAGACGTCCGCGCGGTTCTGCATGTCGTAGACCTGGTCGGCCCGCTGGCGGCACGCCGCCATCGCCTTCGGCGATGCGCCCGCCCGGTCCGAGGTGCTGCTGATGCGGCTGGAGCAGTCCGCCAGGCCCAACAGCGCCAGCACGGCCAGCGGGGCAAATGCCAAGCGGGCAAATGTTGGGGCGGGCCGGCGGTGGCGCATCGACGGGGTCATGCACAGGCTCCTGCGGCAAGCGGGCTGGCCAGGCGAGGCGCCACCAGCGCGCGAAACGGGGTTTCGTCGAACCGCGCCTCATGGTTGAGCGGAGCGACGGCGGCGACCCGCAACAGTGTCGGGTCCAGCTCGCTGCCGGCGCGCGTCAGCCGGAACAACGGCGCCGTCCAGCGCTCGCGCGCCAGCAGATCCACCAGCGCCAGCAGCCGCAGGCACAGCGACATGCCGTACCTGGTATGCATGCCGGCCGCCACGTCGACCGCCGCGGCCCAGCAGCACGCATCGGCGTCGGCCAGCGCCAGGTCGGTGAGGCCGCCGTCGGCACGGCGGAAGCGGAACAGCCGCGCACTGCCCCACGCCGCGGCGCGGGCCGCCGAATGCGCCGCCTCCCAGGCGGCGGCGATGTCGCGCTGGCGCACCGGCGGCAGCGCCTCCGGCGGCGAGTCGATCAGGTAGGTGACGGTTCCGTTGTCCGTCACCGTCACCCGGATCGGGGCATGTGCGTCGGCATCCATTGCACAAGGATGGACCCGCGCGCCGGTTCGCGCCACCCTTTCGGCAGCGCGCCCGTTCAGGCGCAGCAATGCAGGAGGGTTCGATGCCGGAACCGTGCCGCCTGACCGCGACCGAGGCCATGCGTCACCTGCGCGGCGGCACGTTGTCCGCCGTCGAACTGCTGGAATCGTGCCTCGCGCGCATCGCCGCCCGCGAGCCGGTGGTGCGCGCCTTCGTGACCCTCGACGCCGAGGCGGCACGGGCGGCGCTCGACCGGGCGCCTGGGGGCCCGCTGCACGGGCTGCCGATCGGCGTGAAGGACGTGCTCGACGTGGCCGGGATGGCGGCGGAATACGGCTCGCCGATCTGGCACCACTACATGCCGCGGGCCGATGCCGCCGCGGTGGCCTGGGCGCGGGCGGCCGGCGCCGTGGTGCTGGGCAAAACGGTCACCACCGAGTTCGCCACCCGCAAGCCGGGCCCCACCGCCAACCCGCACGACCCGCGGCGCACCCCCGGCGGCTCGTCCAGCGGCAGCGCCGCCGCGGTGGCGGACTGCTTCCTGCCGCTGGCCTTCGGCACGCAGACCGGGGGCAGCGTTATCCGCCCCGCCGCGTTCTGTGGCGTGGTCGGCTACAAGCCGACCTTCGGGCTCATCCCGCGGCTGGGCCCGAAGCTGATGTCGGACAGCCTGGACACCATCGGCGTGCTGGCCCGCTCGGTGGCCGACTGCGCGCTGTTCGCCGGCGCAGTGGCGCGGCGCGACCTTGGCGACCCCGACCACAAGCCCGACCGGCCGCCGCGCGTCGGCCTGTGCCGCTCGCCGTCCTGGCCGCAGGCGGCGCCGGAGACGCAGGCCCTGCTGGAACGCGCCGGCACCACGCTGGCGGGTGCCGGCGCCTTCGTGACGGCGCGCGAACTGCCGCCGGCGTTCGACGCGCTCAATGCGGCGCACCCGCTGGTCATGCAGGCCGAATCGGCGATGGAGATGGGCTGGGAACTGCTGGAGCAGCGCGACCTGATCAGCGCAGACCTGCGTGAACGGCTGGAGTGGGGCGCCGCCCAGCCGGCCGCCGCGCTGGCGGAGGCACTGGCCACGTTCGCCCACTTGCAGGCGGCGTTTCCGCAGGCGGTGGAGGGGTTGGACGTGCTGCTCACGCCGTCTGCTCCCGGCGAGGCGCCGCTCGGCCTGGAGAGCACCGGCGACCCGGTTTTCAACCATATCTGGACCGCCTTGCACGTGCCTTGCGTGACCGTGCCGGCGGGCACCGGGCCGAACGGCGCGCCGCTCGGCGTGCAGGTGGTGGGCTGCCGCGGCGAGGACCGCGCCGTGTTGGCCTGGGCGCAATGGATCGCCGCCGCCTTGGCGTGAGCACCCGGCGGCCCCGGCGGACCGCCCGTCGATCACAAATCGTTGAACGACGAGCCTGCATAGTGCATGTGCAACGTGATAGGAAACCGTACGGGGTACGTTTTCGCGCGCTCTCGCGAAGACGGTGGTTCTGTTTGTTCGCCGAATCGGTTCCCGCGCGTCGGAGTCGATCCGATCCGTGAAGACCCGAAGCTGCTATCGAGGCATTGTTCGATGTTGGTCAGGCCGGACGATCCCACCGCCCCCGCGCAAAACGGGTCGGCGGCCCGGGAATCGGGGAGTGCAGGCGCGTTGCAGGGAATGCGGGTGCTGCTGGTCGAGGACAACCCGACCAACCAGGCATTGGCGCGCTGCATTCTCAACCGCGCGGGCGCACGCATCGACATCGTCTCCGACGGGGCCAAGGCGGTCGAGGCGGCGCGTGCGGCGCCGTACGACGCCATCCTCATGGACGTGCGGATGCCCGGCATGGACGGGCTGGAGGCGACGCGCGCCATTCGCGCCGGCGAACGGGCGGGCGAGCACTGCCGCATCATCGGCATGACCGCGGCGGATGGGCCGGAATTCGAGCGCGAATGCCTGGCTGCCGGCATGGACACCCATCTCGGCAAGCCGTTCGGGCGCGATGGGCTGCTGCAGGCGCTGGCCGCGCCGCTGCCGGACTGACGCGCCGGACTGTGGTTGTTTTTCCTTAAAAATCAACCAGTTTATGGCATAACCCAAAACGACATGGAAAGTGGCGCGGTGGCCTCGGCGAAGGCGTCGGCGGTGCAATCGCGTATCCGCAGGGACGGTTGCCTGCCCGCCAGGCTGGACCATCGCCGCCGCGCTTCCTAGCATCCGCCGCGGAACCAGGAGAGCGACGATGGCAAGCGGGCTGCGCAAGGGACTGACCAGCTATGGCGATGCGGGATTCTCGCTGTTCTTCAGGACCGCCTTCATCAAGGCGATGGGCTACTCGGACGACGCGCTGGACCGGCCGATCATCGGCATCACCAATACGTTCAGCGACTTCAATCCCTGCCACGGCAACGTTCCGGACCTGATCGAGGGCATCAAGCGCGGGGTGATGCTGGCCGGCGGGCTGCCGATGGCGTTTCCCACCATCTCCATCCACGAGGGCTTCGCCCACCCGACCAGCATGTTCCTGCGCAACCTGATGGCGATGGACACGGAGGAAATGATCCGCGCCCAGCCGATGGACGCGGTGGTGCTGGTGGGCGGCTGCGACAAGACGCTGCCGGCGCAGCTGATGGCGGCGGCGAGCGCGGATATTCCGGCCATCGTGGTGCCGACCGGCCCGATGCTGGTGGGCCATCATCGCGGCCAGGTGCTGGGCGCCTGCACGGATTGCCGCCGGCTGTGGGCGCAGTACCGGGCCGGCACCATCGACGCGGCGGAGATCGCCGAGGTCAGCGGTCGGCTGGCGCCGACCAAGGGCACCTGCATGGTGATGGGCACCGCCAGCACGGTGGCCAGCATGGTGGAGGCGCTCGGCCTGTGCCTGCCCGGCGGGGGCACCTGCCCGGCGGTGCACGCCGAGCGAGTGCGCATCGCCGAGGCCTCCGGCACCGCCGCGGTGCGGCTGGCGGCCGAGGGCCTGCGGATGCGCGACATCCTGACGCCGGCGGCGCTGCGCAACGCCTGGACCGTGCTGCAGGCGATCGGGGGGTCGACCAATGCGCTGGTACATTTCACCGCCGTCGCGGGGCGGCTGGGCATTCCGGTGGACCTGGAGGCGTTCGACGCGATCGGGCGCGAGGTGCCGGTGCTGGTGGACCTGAAACCCTCCGGCGAACACTACATGGAGCACCTGCACCATGCCGGCGGGATCAGCCGGCTGCTGCGCGAACTGGCGCCGCTGCTGGACACCACCTGCCGCACGGTGGGCGGCGGCACCATCGCCGACATCATCGCCGGCGCCGAGGAGGTGCCGGGGCAGGACGTGATCCGCCCGCGCGATCGGCCGATCATGACCGGCGGGGGACTGGCAGTGCTGCACGGCAACCTCGCGCCGGGCAGCGCGCTGATCAAGCGCTCGGCGGCGACCCCTGCCCTGCTGCGCCACGAGGGCCGCGCCGTGGTGTTCGAGTCGGTCGGCGACATGGTGGAGCGGATCGACGACGAGCAGGTCGGCATCCGGGCGGACGATGTCATCGTCATGCGCAATGCCGGGCCGAAGGGCGCGCCCGGCATGCCGGAGGCCGGCTACATCCCGATCCCGCGCTACCTGGCGCGCGCCGGGGTGAAGGACATGGTGCGGCTTTCCGACGCGCGGATGAGCGGCACAGCGTTCGGCACCATCGTGCTGCACCTGATGCCGGAATCCGCCGTCGGCGGGCCGCTGGGACTGGTGCGCACCGGCGACCGGATTCGCCTGGACGCGGAAGCGCGCACGCTCGACCTGCTGGTGGAGGAGGCGGAACTGGCCGCGCGGCGGGCCGCCTGGGTGCCGCCGGCGCGACCGCCGGGCGGGGACCGCGGCTACCTGAAGCTCTATCTGGACGAGGTGCTGCAGGCCGACCAGGGCTGCGATTTCGCCTTCTGCCTGCCGCCGCGGCAGCAACCGGCGTGACCATGGCGATGCGCGTCGCCGTGCTGCACTTCGCGCACGAGACGGTGACCTTCCTGGCCCGCGACACCACGGTGGCCGATTTCACCTATCCCGGCTCGCCGGCGCGCGGGGAGGCGCTGCTGCAATCCGGCCCGACCTCCTACATGGGCGGGTTCGTGCAGGTGGCGCGCGAATACGACGGCGTGGAACTGGTCGGCATCGAATCGCCGCTTTGGCCGAAGACCGGGTCCGGCTCGGGGTGGGTGAGTGCGCAGGCCTTCGAGACGTTCGTCGGCCGGATGATCGAGGAGTTGCGGGGCGGCGGGCATTTCGCCGGCGTCTACCTGTGCCTGCACGGGGCGATGGCGGCGCGCGGCGTGGCGCGGCCGGAGGCGGAACTGGCGCGGCGGGTGCGCGCGGTGGTGGGCAAAGAGGTGCCGATCGTCGCCACCTTCGACCCGCACGGCAACGAGGACGCGGAATTCCTGCGCCACGCCGACATTGCGTTCGCGGGCAAGTATTTTCCGCATTACGACTGCCACCTGCAGGGCCAGCGGGCGGCCCGCATGCTGGTGCGGGCGATGCGCGGCGATTACCGGCCGGCGCACGCCACGGTGCGGGTGCCGATTATTTCGCCCACCGTGGTGCAGTGGACCGGCGCCTCGCCGTGGATGGACCTGATTCAGCGCGCCTTGGTGTGGGAGGCGCGCGCGCCGGATGCTTTCGTCAACGTGTTCTTCGGGTTTCCCTGGGCCGACGTGGCGGATGTCGGCATGACCATCCAGGTGCTGACCAATGGCGATGCGAAGCTGGCGCGGGCGATCGCCGACGACGTGGCGGGCTTCGCCTGGCGCCGGCGCGAGGCGTTGCTGCATGGCACGCCGATCCATCCGATTCCCGAAGCGGTGGCGCTGGCGCGCGCGGCGGTGGCGCGGGGCGAAACCCCGGTGGTGCTGGCCGATTACAGCGATCGGTCGGGGGCGGCGACCTGGCTGTTGCGCGAGCTTGTCGCCGGCGGTTTTTCGCACACGCTGATTGCCACGATCGCCGATGCCGAGGCCGTGGCGGCACTGCGCGGGGCGCAACCGGGGGATGCCTTCGACCGCGAGGTCGGCGGGCGGGTGGACCCCTCGGCGGGGGCGCCGGTGCGGATTAGCGGGACGGTGCTGCAGGTGTTCGAGCGGGATGGCGAACCCAACGTGTGGGTGGCGTTCGGGCAAGGCAATGTGCTGGTGCTGACGCCACATCTCGAACAGGTCATGGAACCGTCCTGGATCGCCGAGGCGGGGCTGGCGATCGATGCGTTCCGGGTGATCGCGCTGAAGTCGCGGGTGCATTTTCGGCGCGGGTTCGACGACAGCGGGTTTGCGCGGACCATTCTGCTGGTGGAGCCGACCGAGCCGTTCTTGGGGACGGTGCGGCTGGACGGGCTGCCCTATGAGACGGTCGATCTGTCGACGTTCTATCCCTATGGCGCGCCGGCGTTTCCGTGACTGGGGGGCGGCCCCGACCTTCCTGGCATTAAAGCCTGGACAAGCCTTTCGGGCGGATGCAGAAGGCGGCGGCCCCGGACGACGGGGGCCGGACGGCGCTGGCCAGCGAATGGGGGCGGGACGACAAAGCCACGCCGACGACGATCCGACGACTGACGCATCGATGGTGATGCCGAGCCCGTAGCTCAGGTGGTAGAGCACGAGACTTTTAATCTTGGGGCCGTGGGTTCGAGTCCCACCGGGCTCACCAAAGAAACCAAAGAGTTAGGCCAATCCGCTAGAAGTCCATATCTCGCCTGTGTCTCGGAGAGCAAGCCCCCGCCGGCGCGAGAGCTGTAGGTCAGGCGGCCTTGTTCCTGCCGCCGGCCTTCTGCGTCCGGCGCGACGTCTCGACCTGGAGGGGCAGAAGCTGCTTGTCGAAGTCGCCGCGGTCCACGGCCTCGGCCAGCGCGTCATGGAAGACCGGAAGGTCGGCCAGGGTCTTGCCAGCCTCAAACGCCTGCGCCGTCTTGCCGTTGTTGAAGACGGAGGATTGCCCATGGCGGACGTAGGTCATCACCTTGCCGCTGTGGGTGAAGTACCACCTGGCGAAGCCTCGGGTGCGCGCCTGGCCCTTGGTGTTGGTGAAGCTGGTCGTCGGGAGCGTCTCGCCACGCAGCTCCTTCTCCACCGCGTCTTTCTGAATCTTGATGCCCTCGATCACCCGCCTGCGGGCGATTACGATGGGTTCGCCGACTGGGACCCCGCCGCTCCAGTCGTTTCCGCCTCGTCTTCAATGCCCGCTTATCAACCAGTCGACCCGCCCTTGTACCCTTGGAGGAATGAGCACAGACTCGTCTCCGACGAGGCTGCAGCAGCGTTCCGCGATAGTCATATTGCCCCGGCGCGTTGCTGCACACAGACGGCACGCCGGCTTTCCACGTCTTCGGGAGGGCGGACGCACCCAGGTCGCCACCGTCACCGGCGGCCCGTTCTTCAACGTCAACACCCTGATCTCCAATCTCAGCACCGCGCTGAAGGCGACCTGCAAGGTGTTCTCGCCCAAGCATCTGCCCGACTACCTCGGGGCCTTCTGCTGGACCACCAATCACCGGCGCAACATGCGCGGCATGATCGGCGCACTCTGCAGCGCCGCCGTCAGCGCTTTCCGGCTCACCCGCCGGACGGCTTACGCGTAAAGGGTCAATTGGTAGATAAGCGGGTCTGCAATGGGACAGGCAGATTTCCCGGCAGCATCCGCGCCAGGCGCTGCTTCACACGCGGCCGCCCTGGGCCGTTGCCCACGCGTCAGGCAGCCTCGGAGGCCGCCGTACTGAACATGTCCATGGTTTGATCCACATGCTTCAGCACGTTGTCGTTCTGCTGGAACGACAACGCCAACAGACCGCCGCCTGACCGAACCACCCGCGCCGCGACCGGTGTGTCCGCGCCGGGCAGATCGAGTTCCACAGACATGCCAACATGGCCCGACCAATCGGTACGCAGGCCAACACCGCCACGTGAGATGTCCTGGATAACCGCCCGCTGTTCCTGGCCACCGCTCACACGCAACACCGCAATGGCCCCTTGGCCCGAGATTCGTTCGTAGCGCCGGCGATTACCCTCGTCGGATTGGGCCATCGCACGCAAATACTGCCGGATCTCTTCACCGAGCATCTGGGCCGTGTGGCTCAGTTCATCGGCGACGGTCATCACGCGCCGACTCTCGCCGTTCGCCTGGACAGAATCGCTGTGGACATCCCGCATGGCGATGGTGGCCTGCTGCGTCGCCGTTGTCATCGTCTGCACGCTGGCTGCGATGTCGCGGGTCGTTGCGGTCTGTTCTTCAACCGCTGATGCGATCACCGTGGCGACTTCCTCGACCTGCGCAATGACCGTGCACGCCTCCCGCACCGCGCCAACCGCTTCACCGGTTGCCGAGCGAATGGCGGCGATCTGAACTCCGATCTCATCGGTCGCCCGCGCGGTTTGAGCCGCGAGTGCCTTGACCTCCCCGGCCACCACGGCAAAGCCGCGGCCAGCCTCGCCGGCACGGGCCGCCTCGATGGTCGCATTGAGAGCCAAAAGGTTGGTACGGCTTGCGATATCATTGATGAGCCGCACCACGGTGCCCACCTGCTCAACCGCTTCCGCCATGCCGGCAACCTTGGTATCGGTCGCCTGCGCGCTCGCCACGGCCTCGCGTGCAGCATTGGCCGCCCGCGATGCCTGCCGGCCGATCTCGCCGATACTGGCCGCCATCTCCTCGGTCGCGGCGGCCACGGTCGTAAGGTTCTGCGCCGAGGATATTGTCCCTTGCTCAGTCGTGTCAGAGAGTTCCTGGGTGCGTTGCGTCGCTGTGAGCAGGTCCTGGGCAGTCGCCCATACTGTCTTGGCCGATTGCTCCAGGCTGCCCATCACGCCCGAGGTGGCGGTTCCGAATTCCTGGGTGTGCCGATCCATCGCCTCTTGCCGGCGGTCCTTGGCTGCCCGCACCCGGTCGGCTTCTCCCTGCAGGTCGCGCGCCGCCTGGGCATTGCCGCGAAAAACCAACAGGGCGTGTGCCATGCGGCCGATCTCATCGCGCCGATCGAGCGCAGGGATGTCGAGAGCGAGGTCGCCATCGGCCAATCGCTGGGTGGCGCGCGCGAGTTGCCCAATTGGGCGGGCGATTCCGCGGCCAATCAGCGCCGCCAGCGCAATGCCGAACGCAACGGCCACAGCGGAGGCCACCAACAGCAACTCGCGTACCGTAGCAACGCCATCGAGCATCGAGTCGACTGCCGCGCGTTGAGATCCGGCCGCCCGGTCCCGCTCGGCCGCAGCGGCGGCCAGCGCGGCGTCCTGCGCAGCATTACGGGCCTCTGCTGCGTGGCGCAGTTGATCATCCGCCGTAACTACATTGCGTAGTGCCTCACCGTAGGCAGCGAGCGGCTTTTCGAGCGCCGCGACGAAACGCCGGATGCGGCGGTTATCGATGGCCAGCCGTGACAGGTCTTCAACTGCCTCCGGTAACTTTACAAGCGCGGCTGCTGCGATGTTGGAGTCCGCTGGATTGCGAGAAGCCAGGAAGCGCGAGGCCGCGGCATCGCTCTCTTGGAAACGCGTGGCCAGATGCAGGCCGCTGCGGACCAGTTCGGCATCCGTCTCGGGCTCCAGCACCTCGCCAATGGCGGAGGTGATCGTGCCGATTTCGGTACCGGTAGTCTGGAGGTGCTCGATAGCGGCGCGGCGCTGGGCGACGCCGGCAAAGGTGGAGTCCACACTGGCGCGGTAGCGGCTGACCAGGGCGGCGAAACCGATCTGGCCAGTCCCACCGTCCGGAGTGGCATGCAAGATTGCCTGGTCGAGTCGGACCAGGCTGTCCGTCGCTGCCTTCTGGTCCGCCATGTTGGCCGACAGGACATATTGGACGACGCGGAAATGGGCGTCGTCGAGCTGCAAAGACACCGCGGTTGCGGCCTCGGCGCTGATGTTGTCTTCGCGTACCCTCACGGCGCCGGTTTCCACCGGCTTGATCAGCTCGAACGTGACCGCGGCAAGCACGACCAGCAGTAACAGCATCGTGCCAAAGCCACCGGCAACGCGCATGCCAACAGATCGAGAAAGCAGAATCTGCTCGCGAAGACTGGTCATTCCAGATCTCTTGTCAAAATAAAAGCAGATTCAGCGAAGCAGTCACACCGCGTTGTGGATCTGTTCTATCCGCTGCTTGCCATAGAGCTTATCGAATTCCGGGTTGGCGGCGACCATGGCCGCGACGAAGCGGGCGCGGTCGATGCCAGGCGCCACCTGCATGCCCGCTTGCTTCAGAGCCACAACACCCGAGGTCTCGGCCGCGGCAGCAAAGCTGCGTGAGGTACGGGCGCCGATGCGGGCGGCATCCTGCATCATCGTCCGGTCCTCGGCGGAGAGATCCGCGTATGTGTCAGACGACATGACGATCACTGCGGGGTCGTAGACATGGGCACTCAGAGTGAGGAACTTCTGCACCTGCGCGAACTTAGCCGCGACGATGGTGGCGATCGGGTTCTCCTGCCCGTCGAACGTGCCGGCCTGCAGTGCGCCGTAAAGCTGTGGAAACGGCAACGGGCTGGCATCGGCACCGAGCGCCCGGAAGCCTGCCAGCATCACCGGAGATTCCGGCAGCCGCAGCCGCAGGCCCTTGAGGTCTTCAGGTGTGGCAATCGGGCGCTTTGAGTTGGTAATATGGCGCATCCCGTTTTCTCCCCAGGCCAGCGCCACAAGGTCCTTGCCAGATAGCAGCTTCAGGTAGGAGTCACCCACTGGCCCGTCGAGGACGGCTTGCGCATGAGCGGGGCCGTCGAACAGGAAGGGGATGTTGAAGATGCCAGCCTCCGGCAGGATGCTGGGCAGCGGCGCCCCGGTAATGAAGGCCAGGTCGATAGTGCCGAGTTGCACGCCCTTCAGCATTTCGACCTCGCCGCCGAGGGTCGAGTCGGGAAACTGCTGAATCTGGATGCGCCCGCCGCTTCGGCGGGCAACCTCATCGGCCATCGCGGTGGCGCCGGTGCCAAGTTGGGAATTGGTCGGCAGCAGGTAGCCCATACGCAGCTTGAGGGCTTTGGCTGGTGCTGCCACGACCCGGCCGGTCATCCCTACGGCTGCGAGCGCGGTCGCGACGGTCAGGATTTGTCTGCGTTTTAACACTCTGGAGATTCCTTACAATGGCGTGCCGAATGCTGCATTTACCCCACCGCCGCTAAGGAATTGCTAAAATGCGGTTTTGCACGTATGCATTCGGTGAGCACCGCGGCGCCGGCCGAGCCGTGCCGGATGGGTTGAGTTTCGGGTTACGCCGTTGATTGCTGTTGCCGCCGGGGCGGTGCGCGGCCCGCATTTCGTTCATCGGAGACGATTTGCTTGCGGCACTCGATGCCGTACTCGGTAAAGGCGACGACCCCGTCGTCGTCGATGCCATAGACGTGCAGGCACCCGTCTTCGGGGAACATGTCGATTGACAGCTCATACAGCCAACCGGCGGCCTCGCCGAGCAGGGTGGCAACGCGGCCGATCGTAAAGACGGCACTGACGGCAGCCACGGTCAGGCCGCTTGTGTTGCGGGCTCGGCTGGCAGAGGTGCTTTCCAGTTCCATGGCGGCAACTCATCGAGCTTGTTGGCCGGGTGCCCGGCAATCCGCGCAAGTACTCCGGCCAGCCATGCCTGCGGATCGATCTCGCTCATCTTGGCGGTCAAGATGAGGCTGTCTTTCTTCGCCGCCCGTGGTCCGCCGCGATCAGACCCGGCGAACAGCCACGACTTCCTGCTTAGGGCGATTGGGGGACCATTCTGCCCATCCCAGCCAGGAAGTGGAGGTCCATTACCGATGGCATGCGCTGTACGGCCGCAAGGTCCGGCAGCTATACGCTGAACGTCGATCTGGAAGAGAGATCGCTGTTGTCGAGAGTGAGCCTGGCGTGGCGATTGTCCTCGCCGCCTGGATGCTTGATCCGGCCACCTGCGCCGAGATGTCATTTGGTCCTCCGACGATCGATCTTCTCAGTCTGGCCGATCTTCATCGATTGCTGAAGGCGTTTGGACTCCGACGAACATGTTCCGATGAACACTCGCCCGTCGAGGAGGTTCATCATGCGATCGCCGATGCGCCCGATTGTTTGCAACCAGCCACCCCGTCAATTCGCGATGTCGCTGGATCCGCCGACGTTGACGGGTATGACGAGTGCCGATCGCCACACCATCGTTCGGCGTTTTGCCCGCCTTCTGTTGGAGGCCGCCGGAGCAGATCCCGAGGAGATCGGTGATGACGAACGCTGATTCCTTGCCAACGACGGTGCTGAGCCGCAAGGCGATCGTGTATGTGCGCCAGTCCACTCAGACCCAGGTGATGGTCAATCTCGAGAGCCAGCGCCGCCAATATGACCTCGTCGATGAAGCGCGCCGCCGGGGATTTAGGGATATCGAGGTTATCGACGACGACCTGGGCCGGTCTGCCAGCGGCACCGTGGCGCGCCCAGGCTTCGACAAGCTCGTCGCCGGACTCTGCGCCGGCAAGGTCGGTGCGGTACTTTGCTTCGATGCCTCCCGCCTCGCACGTAACGGCCGGGACTGGCATCATTTGCTCGAGTTGTGCGGTCTCGTCGATGCCCGCGTCATCGACCTCGATGGCGTGTACAACCCTTGTCGCCCGAATGATCGCCTGCTCCTGGGCATGAAGGGCAGCATCAGCGAATTCGAGCTTGGCGTTCTGCGATCGCGGATGCTTGATGCTGCACGATCCAAGGCCCGACGAGGTGAACTCAGGATCTCCGTGCCGGTCGGCTATGTCTGGCATCGAGAGATCGGTCTCGGCCTCGATCCGGATCGCCGCGTGCAGGAAGCTACCCGCCAGATTTTCCAGCGATTTCGCGAACTTGGCAGCGCGCGCCAAGTGCATTTGGCGCTCAAGACTGAACAGGTTTATTTCCCGCGCCCGTCAGACGGCAAGCGGATGACGACGTTCGATTGGACGCCAATCCGATACCGCAATGTCATTTCGGTACTGAAGAACCCGTTCTATGCAGGCGTCTACGCCTACGGCAAAAGCGTCAACCGCACCCAGATCGTTGACGGCAGGGCGCGCAAAACCTATGGCCATCATCGCCCTCTTCAAGACTGCGAGATCCTGCTGAAGGACCACCACGAGGGCTACATCGACTGGGACGAGTTTGAACGCAACCAGAAGCAGCTCGCCGCCAATGCCTACGGCCGTCGGGACGGCGCGAAGTCTGGTCGCGGCGGCCGATCCCTCCTCGCCGGCCTTCTGGTTTGCCGCCGGTGCGGACGTCGGCTGAATGTCGTCTACACCGGACGTTCCAGCCAGCCCGTCTATCGATGCGACCGCGGCAACGCTGCGGTCGGCGCGCGCCGGTGTATGATGTTTGGCGGGCTTCGCGTCGACGCGGCGCTTGCCCGAGAGTTCATTCGCGCCGTCGAGCCCATCGCGATCGAGGCGGCGCTGCTGGCGGAACGAAGGATGATGGAGCGCCAAGCCGAACATCGCCGTATTCTTGAGCTCGAACTCCAGCAGGCTCGTTACGAGGCATCCCTCGCCGAACGCCGCTACGCCGCCTGTGACCCCGACAATCGGCTGATCGCCGCAACCCTCGAGAAGAACTGGGAGGCGACCCTACGCCGCGTCCGGGACTGCGAGACGCGTCTTGACGCGACCGCCACTTGCGCCCCGACGCCTGCGATACCGGAGCTGACTGGCATCGCCGAGGACCTCGTGGCGGCTTGGAAGAGTGCCAAGGTCACCATGCGCTCCCGCCAACAACTGGCGCGAGCCCTCGTCAACGACATCATCGTCGACATCGACGAGCAGGCTCGGGAGATTGTCCTGATCATCCATTGGAAGGGAGGACAGCACTCCGAATTGCGCCTGCGTAAACCTCGCACAGGCGAACACGAATGCAGCACTTCCGACGACGCTCTCGCCATCATTCGCAGCATGGCGAGCCGCTGGTCTGACCAGGACATCGCCGCGACCCTCAACCGGATGGGCCTGCCGACTGGACAGGGCAAGACCTGGACGGCACACCGGGTCGGCTCGATCCGGCGTGTCCGTGGCATTCACGCCTATAAATCCGCCGAGAAGGACGGAACGTGGCTGACCTTGCGAGAGGCAGCCCAGCAATGCGGCGTCACCAGCCACAGGATACGCAAGCTGATCAAAGCCGGCGTCCTTCGTGCCGAGCAGGTCGTTCCCAGGGCGCCGTTCCAGATCCTCGCCACCGACCTCGCCGCACCGTCCGTGGCGGAGGCGATCGGGCGTAAAGGACGCCCGTGTCACCTCGTTGCTGGCAATCAGCTTCCAATGTTTCCAGATACTTAAAGAGGGAGTGCACAATGACTGATGCGTCGCAA
>CAIMEK010000231.1 GCA_903839965.1 uncultured Acetobacteraceae bacterium
GCTGGACCTGCGCGGCAACCGCGGCGGCGTGCTGCGCCAGGCGGCCGCGGCGGCCGAAACGCTGATCCCGAACGGGCTGGTGGCGAGCACCGCCGGGCGCGACCCCGCCGCCGCGCACGCGTTTCGCGCCGATGGCACCGACCTGGCCCACGGGCTGCCCGTGGTGGTGATGGTGGATGGCCGCTCGGCCAGCGCGGCCGAGATTCTGGCGGCGGCCCTGGCCGACCGCGGGCGGGCGGCGGTGGTGGGCAGTTCGACGCTCGGCAAGGGACTGGTGCAGACCATCGCCCCGTTGCCCGACGGGGGCGAACTGCTGATCACCTGGAGCCGCGTGCTGGCGCCGCTGGGATGGCCGATCCAGGGCCTGGGCGTGTTGCCGCAGGTCTGCACCAGCCTCGGCCTCGACCAGACGACGCGCCAGTTGGCCGCCTTGAAGCAGGGCGAATCGCTGATGGCGGGCGCGCTGCAACGCCACCGCTCGGCGCGGGCGCCGCTGCCGCCGGCGGAACTGCTGGAAATCCGCAATGCCTGCCCGGCCGCGGAAGGCCGCGACACCGACCTGTTGGCCGCGCGCACGCTGATCGAGACGCCGGCGGCCTATGCGACGGCGCTGCTCGGACCCGCGCGGAGCGGCGGCGGCGCTGTTCGCCCTTGACGTCCCCCCACCGGATGCGCGATGAGCGCGGTCCTTCGAGGGATTTCCTGCCATGGCCAAGACGAACACGGTTCAGATCAGGCTCGTGTCCACCGCGGACACCGGCTATTTCTATGTGACGAAGAAGAACGCTCGCGCCCAGACCGGCAAGCTTGAATTCCGCAAGTACGATCCGGTGGCGCGCAAGCATGTCGCGTTCAAGGAAGCAAAGATCAAGTAGCTCCCGGCGCTGCGACGCCCCTTCAGACGTTCGACGAGGCGGCCAGTTCCACCCGATTGCGGCCGTTTCGTTTGGCCTGATACATGGCCTGGTCCGCCGCCTGCAGCAACAACTCGGCGCTGTGGTTGCGGTTGTCGCTGAATGCCACGCCGATGCTGATGGTCAGCCGGCGCAGCACGCCGGGCTCGGGGCTGAACGGCATGTTCTCGATGGCCACCCGCAGCCGCTCGGCCGCCCCCATGGCGTCCTGCGGGCCAGTGCCGGGCATCACCACCACGAATTCCTCCCCGCCGTAGCGGGCAATGCTGTCGAACACGCGGGTGCGGCTGCGCAGCGTGTCGGCGACCGCCTTCAGCGCGACGTCGCCGATCGGATGGCCATACTGGTCGTTGATGGTCTTGAAGTTGTCCAGATCCATCATCAGCACCGCGATGCCGCCGAAGCACCGCGATGCCGCCGACCCGGCCGCTCGCCATCAGGCCGCGCAAATGGCGCATCAGGTAGCGCTGGTTGTAGAAGCCGGTGAGCGGGTCGGTCAGCGCCATCTCCAGCGCGGTGCCCAGGTCCGAGCGCAGGCGGTCCTGGTAAAACTTGCGGCGAATCTGGTTGCGGGCGCGGGCGCGCAGCTCGTTCTCGTCAATCGGGCGCAGCAGCCAGTCGTTGGCGCCCAGGTCGAAGCCGCGCAGCAGGCGGTCCTTCTGCTCGGGCTCGGCGATCAGCAGCAGCGGAACGTCCTGGGTGGCGTCGCTCGCGCGCAGGCGCGAGGCAAGGCGCAGCGGGTCCTCCGCCAGGATCGACAGGCTGAGCACCACCAGGTCGAACGGAACCGCGGCGGTGAGCGCCAACGCCTCGGCCTCGGATGAGGCGCGGCCCGGCACGATGCCCTCGCGCGACAGGGCGTCCTGCACGATCTGCGCGCCGAAGTCCCAGTCGTCCACCACCAGGGCGCGGGCGCCGGCCACCGAAGGCGGGTTTGCCGCTTCGGCGGTCAGCCCGAGCGCCCGGGCCGTTTCGCCGCGCAGCCGCCACTCGTCGAGCAGCCGCTTCAGCCGCACCAGCGATTTCACCCGCGCCAGCAGCGTGTCGTATTCGACCGGCTTGGTGAGGAAATCGTCCGCGCCCGCTTCCAGGCCGCGCAGCCGCTCGCCGGGCTCGCCGAGGGCGGTCACCATGACGATGGGGATATGCACCGTCTCGGCATCGTCCTTGAGCCGGCGGCAGGCCTCGTAGCCGTCCATCTCCGGCATCATGATGTCGAGCAGGATCAGGTCGGGCTGCCAGGCATGGGCGAGGCGGATGGCCTCGAACCCATCCTTGGCCGTGGCGACCTGGTAGTACTCGGCGGACAGCTTGGCCTCGAGCAGGCGCGTATTCGCGGGCATGTCGTCGACGATGAGAATGCGTGCAGTCATCGGCGCCCAACGGAGCCTTCCATGCCGGGACGAACAGCGGCGGCAACATTACCGCCACCGGGCGCTGCAAAGATAGCACCGGTCTTGCCCGGGCTTGTTGCACCTATGGGATTCCTACGCGCCGGCGCACCGGCCTGCATCGATTCCCTATGCGGCGTTCCCCATCCTTCGCCCATCAACTTGAATGGGGAAACCAATGACGCCGTTCTGGATGCATGGCAACCATGCGCTGCAACTCATCTACCTCGCGCGGCTGTTCGTCCTGTTTGTCCCGATCGGCGCCTTCGCGCTCGTCGTCGCCGGCAGCGCGGCCATACGCCGCCTCGCCGCGCTCCGATTCGGCCGAAGCGCGCCGAGGCTTGCGCGAGCCGGGATCAGCGGGCGATGAACCCTCCTGTCATGCTCTAGGCATTTCCCGCCAGGCAAGCCAACGCCGCCTGCACCCCGCCGGCGCGGTGCGGCACGCCGGCGGCGCGCAGGCCCATCTCCACGCCGCCCAGCGTGCCCACCAGCATGAGGTCGGAAAAATCGCCGAGGTGGCC
>CAIMEK010000232.1 GCA_903839965.1 uncultured Acetobacteraceae bacterium
GAACCAGCTCATGTCACGCCGCCTCGTTGACGCCGAATTCGGCATAGCCACGTTCTTCCAGCTCCAGGGCCAGCTCCTTGCCGCCCGAGCGCTGAATTTTCCCGAAGGCCAGCACATGGACGTGATCGGGCACGATGTAGTCGAGCAGCCGCTGGTAATGGGTGATGACGAGAGCGGAGAAACCCGGCCCGCGCAGGGCGTTCACCCCATCGGCCACGATGCGCAGCGCGTCGATGTCGAGCCCGCTGTCGGTTTCGTCGAGCACGGCGAATTTCGGCCGCAGAATGGCCATCTGCAGCACCTCGTTGCGCTTCTTCTCGCCGCCGGAGAAGCCGACATTGACGTTGCGCTTCAGCATGTCGTCGGCCATCGACAGCCGCTTGATCTCGGCGCGCGCGAGCTTGAGGAACTGCACCGCATCGAGTTCCGCCTCGCCGCGCGAGCGGCGCAGCGCATTCAGCGCGGTGCGCAGAAAGTTCGCGTTGCCCACGCCGGGCAGTTCCACCGGATACTGGAAGGCGAGGAACAGTCCGGCGGCGGCGCGCTGCTCGGGCTCCAGGGTCAGCAGGTCCACGCCGTCGAAGGTGGCGCTGCCGCCGGTGACCTCGTAGCCTTCGCGGCCCGACAGCACATAGGCCAGCGTGGACTTGCCGGAGCCGTTCGGCCCCATGAGGGCGTGCACCTCGCCGCTGGGCACCACCAGGTCGAGCCCGTTCAGGATGTCCTTGCCCTCGACGCGCGCCGACAGGCCCTTGATCTCAAGCATGCTCTCTATCCCTCAGCCGACCGAGCCTTCGAGGCTCACGGCAAGCAGTTTCTGCGCCTCGACGGCGAACTCCATCGGCAACTCCTTCAGCACTTCCTTGCAGAAGCCGTTGACGATGAGATTGACGGCGTCCTCTTCCGTCAGCCCGCGCTGGCGGCAGTAGAACAACTGGTCGTCGGCGATTTTCGACGTGGTCGCCTCGTGCTCCAGCTTGGCCGAGCTGTTGCGGCTTTCGATGTACGGCACGGTATGCGCCCCGCAGCGGTCGCCTATCAGCAGGCTGTCGCACTGGGTGTGGTTGCGCGCGTTGTGCGCCCGCGGCCCCACCCGCACGAGGCCGCGATAGGTGTTGTCGGAGCGGCCGGCGCTGATGCCCTTGGAGACGATCGTGCTGCGCGTGTCGCGGCCGAGATGGATCATTTTTGTTCCCGTATCGGCCTGCTGGAAATTGGTCGTTACGGCGACCGAGTAGAACTCGCCGACGCTGCCTTCGCCGCGCAGCACGCAGGACGGGTATTTCCAGGTGATCGCCGAGCCGGTTTCCACCTGGGTCCAGGAGATCTTGCTGCGCGCGCCCCGGCAGTCGCCGCGCTTGGTGACGAAGTTGTAGATGCCGCCCCGGCCTTCGGCGTCGCCGGGGTACCAGTTCTGCACCGTGCTGTACTTGATGGTGGCGTCGTCCAGCACCACCAGCTCCACCACCGCGGCGTGCAGCTGGTTCTCGTCGCGCTGCGGGGCGGTGCAGCCTTCCAGGTAGGAGACGTGCGCGCCTTCCTCGGCGATGATCAGCGTGCGCTCGAACTGGCCGGTATTGCGCGTATTGATGCGGAAATAGGTCGACAGCTCCATCGGGCAGCGCACCCCCTTGGGGATGAACACGAAGCTGCCGTCGGTGAACACCGCCGAATTGAGCGCGGCGAAAAAATTGTCGTTGCTCGGCACCACGCTGCCCAGGTAGCGGCGCACGATGTCGGGATGCTCGCGCACCGCCTCGCTGATCGGGCAGAAGATCACCCCCGCCTCGGCAAGCGACTTGCGGAACGTGGTGGCCACCGAGACGCTGTCGAACACCGCGTCCACCGCCACCTGCGGGCGCTCGTCCCCGGCGCCCTCGACGCCGGCCAGGATGGCGCGCTCCTTCAGCGGAATGCCGAGCTTCTCGTAGGTCGCCAGCAAAATCGGATCGACTTCCTCCAGGCTCTTCGGCCCCGCCTTGCGTTTCGGCGCGGCGTAGTAATGGATGTCCTGGTAGTCGATCGGCGCGTGGTGCACCTTCGCCCAGTGCGGCTCGGTCATCTTCAGCCACGCCGCATAGGCCGCCAGCCGCCACGCCAGCAGCCATTCCGGCTCCCGCTTGTGCGCGGAGATCATCCGGATGGTGTCTTCGCTCAGCCCCTTCGGGGCGACGTCCATCTCGATCTCGGTCGAGAAGCCCCATTTGTAGCCGGACCCGGTGACGGACTGGAGGGTGTCGAGCGTGTCGGGAACTGCGGGCATCGTTGGCCCTCCTGCTATTCGGCGAGCGGCATCGGCGCGTGGGCGGCCACCGTGGAGCCAAGTCGGAACACCGGCGGAACGGAGGCCTCGCGCATCTCGGCCAGCGTGATGTGGCCCAGCGCGAACCGGATGGCGTCGTTCACCAGGTCCCACCGCCCCTTGACGGCGCACAGCCCTTGCACCTCGCAGGGCGAGGGGGCGCCGTCGACACAGGCGGTCAGCGCGATCGGGCCGTCGATGGCGGCGATCACGTCGGAAATGGCGATGTCCTCCAACGGACACAGCAGGCGGTAGCCGCCGCGGGCGCCGCGCTGGGAGGCGACCAGGCCGGCCGTGGTCAACGCCTTCAGCACCTTGGCCACCGTCGGTTCGGGCACGCCCGTGGCGGCGGCGATGCCCGGCGAGGTCTGCATCGCCACACAGGTATCCGGTGCGGCGGACAGCCTGAGCAACACCACCACGGCGTAGTCGGTGAGCTTGGAAACCCTGAGCATGGCGGCGGCGATCCTAATAGGACTGTGCAGGTCCTGATTACCGCGAAATGGCGTACCCCCCCGCCCTCGTCAAGGTGGGTTGTGCATTCCAGGGTATCGAAGTGTGCGGGGGACTATTGATGATTTGTCACCCCACCGGCGCGGTCCCGGCTACTCGCGTGTCCCCACCTGCATGGCCAGCACGCCGGCTACCACCAGCGCGGCCCCGGCCAGCCGCCACAGGCTGATCGGCCGCGACGGAAAGCCGGCCAGGGCGAACTGGTCGAGCAGCAGCGAGGCCACCATCTGTCCCGCCACGATGGCGGCGATCATGCCGGCCGCCCCCAGGCGCGGCGCCAGCAGCAGCGTGACCACCACATAGGCCACGCCCAGCACGCCCCCCGTCCAGGTCCACCACGGCGCCGCCGCCACGGCGGCCAGCCCGGGCAGCGGCAGGCGCAGCAGCAGCAGCACCGCCAGTGCCGCCGCATACGTCACCAGCACCGAGGTCGAGAGCGACACCAGCGTGGCCCAGACCGGATGCCCGAGCGTCCGGCCGAGTTCGCTGTTCACGCCGGACTGCACCAACACCCCGACGCCGACCAGCGCCGCGCTCAACACCAATCCGGCCTGCCCCAGCCAGCCCATGCGCTTCGGCCTAGTCCAGCAGCCAGGGCGCGCCGGCCGCCTCGGCGATGCCGCGCACCTGCGCCAGCAGGCCCGGCCCGACCGGAATGCCCTCGCTGCGCCGGCGGGCGGCCTTGGCGCGCTCCGGGTCGCCGGCCACCAGCACGGGCAGGTCGGGCTCGGCCGGTGGCGTGTGGCGCATGGCGTCGCAGAACCGCGCCACGCCGGCGGTGAATCCGGCCGCGTCGCCGAACATGCCGGGGTCGAGCGCCAGCAGGAAATGGCCGACATTCTGCGGCCCCGGTCCCTGCGTGTGCCCCGCATCGGACGGATAGGTCACGCCGGAAAGCCCGCCGGCCAGAATGTCGACCATCATCGCCAGGCCGTAGCCCTTGTAGCTGGAGCCCTCGCGCGAACCGCCGAGCGAGCTGAGGAAGCCGCCGCGCTCCGCCACGTCCAGCGGGTCGGTGCTGGGCTGCCCCGACGCCGTCAGCACCCAGCCCGGCGGCGTGGGCTGGCCCTCGTTGATGCGGTTGCGCACCCGGCCGTAGGCGACGGTGGTGGTGGCCATGTCGAGCAGGAACGGCCGGCCCGGCTCGCCCGGGGCCGCGAAGCACCAGGGGTCGGTGCTGAGCCGCGCCGCGGTGCCGCCGGTCGGCGCCACGCGCACGCCGGCGGAGGTGGTGCCGACCATGCCGATGAACCCCGCCTCGGCCGCCATCACGCCATAGGCGCCGCAGGCGCCGAAATGCACCGAATTGCGCACCGCCACCACGCCCACGCCCCCCTGCCGCGCCTTGGCGATGGCCGTGCGCATGCCCAGCGC
>CAIMEK010000233.1 GCA_903839965.1 uncultured Acetobacteraceae bacterium
GCCAGCAGGCGGTCGAACTCGGCGCGGCTGGTGAGCTGCCAGCGCAGCATGTCCATCAGGGCCTGGTAGTGCCGCTGCAGCACCCGGAACAGGGTGGCGACGTCCTGGTTGATGTCGTTGACCACCTCGGCGCGCGCCCGGAAGGGGCGGCGGAAGAACACCCCGCCCATGCCCACGAACGGCTCGACATAGGTGGTGTGGGGGATGGCGGCGATGCGCTCGATGATGCGGCGCGCCAGGGCGCGCTTGCCGCCGAGATAGGGGGCCACCGGCCGGGCCGGCGGGGTGGGCGTCAGGCAGTCAGACATCGTTAATCGACCCGCGCTCTACTGCCCCGGCCTCCGCGAGGAGGCACGGGGCGGTTGATCCGTGCGCGGGGTCGCTCCGCGCGGCTCGGGCCGCTCGAACGGCCCCAGCCCCCGTCCTATTTCACTTCCACCCACTCGGCGTCGGTGACGAAGTGCCAGAGGTCGGCGCTGTTGTTCGGCGTCGTGCCGGTGATGTTGAGGCAGCCCAGCGTGGTGTCGGCAGTGACGGAGAGAGCCGCACCGGAAGCCGCGCCGCTGGACGTGGTCGGCGACGATGGGCTGTAGCCCACCCAGGCCGTCGTGCCGGCGTTGGCATCGCGCGTCAGCATGCCGGTGCCACCCCAGATCGCGGCCACGCCAGCCGTGGTGTTGGAGCGCACCACCGTGCGCAGCTGCACGGCCATGGCGTTGGTGTTCGGGATGTTGAGGCAGTTGCTGCCGTTGCCGCCGTTGCGCGCGGCATTGCCATCCGCCGTGAGGCGCACGCTGCTGGTGCCGCTGCCGGTGCCGGTCACGGTGCCGCGCAGCACGGTCCGGCAGTGCTGCGCGTCGCCGTAATTCGTGAACATGCCGGCGCTTTCGCAGTGGACGCCATAGCGGGTGTGCACGTGCCCATTGTAGCCCATGATGCTCGACATGTAGGCGTCGACCTGCACGGTGTCGCCGAACGCCTGGCTGGCCCACTGCGAGGCGACAGCCGCGTTGCCGAAGGCGATCGCGCCTGGGCCATTGGCGGTCGACGTGTAGCCGCCGGCCAGCGCGCCGAAGCCGGCCACCTGCGACACGTTGTTCTGCGTCGCGTTCAAACTCGTGCCTGGCCGCGTGCTGCCGGTCGAGCACGACGTGTCGTAGGTCAGACCGATGATGGAGACGTTCGAATTGCTGTCGGTGCCAGCCAGCGCGGTCGGCCCGACGACGCAGGACCCCGTGATGCCCGAGAACGCGATGCCCGCCAGGTTCAGCCGCTTGACGGTGCCGAGGTTGATGCCACCGCCGCTGGCGTTGCCGACGTTGGTGATCGGCGCGTTGGTGATCGCGAGGTTGCCCACGCTGAGCGCGTTGACCCCCCAGCCGGTGATGTTGCGGATCGGCGTGCCGTTCAGCGTGAGCTGCGCGGTCGGCTCGCGGATGTCGATGCCGTTGCCGGTCAGGTCTTCGACGTCGCCGCCGACCAACACGATATCGGTGACCTGCCCCCCCGTGGTGGTCATCAGCGGGATGGAAATGCCGGTCGGCGCCGCGTTGTTGCCGTCGATGCCCAGGTTGGTCATGTAGACGGACTGGATGCCGGCACCGTTGACGACAGGCGTGATCAAAACCTGCGTCTGCGAGAACCCGATGTGCCCGCTCGTGAACCACAGGCCGTCGCCCGCCTGGATGCGCAGCGCCACATCCACATAATCGTTCGTCGCCCCTTTGGCGCTCAGCCCCGTGAAGAAGGCTTCGCCCGGCACGACGCAGTTGCCGCCCGCATTCGTGTTGCAGCCCAGGCGGATCAGGCTGCTCCCCGAAAGGATGCCCGACCAGTAGCCGCCGGCGGTGATGCTCAGGTTGGTGAAGGCGCCGCCACTGCCGAGCACCACCAGGTTCTCGTAGAAGTCGCGAATATCCAGGTTCTCGGCCACGAAGCCATTTGCCGCCACAACTTTCAGGCCGGCGCCGGCCGTGGTCGTGGCCGTGCGCCTGATCCACATGTCGCTGATGTGGCTGCCGTAGATCGACTGCGTGGTCGGCGAGGTCGGCGAGAACACGATGGTATCGACGGCGTCCGCCGTCTGTAGGATCGTCGTTGAATAGATCCCGGCGCCTTGCAGGTGGGTGTAGCTGCCGGCGAACGTGATGGTGCCGGCGACCAGGCAGGTCCCGGCGGGGAACCGCACATGCTTGCCGGCGCTCACCGCTGCCACGGCCTGCAGCGCCGCGGTGTCATCGGTGACGCCATCGCACTTCACGCCGTAGGCGCGCACGTCCAGCACCGAGGCCGCGTAGTTGGCGAACGTGAGCGCTGTCGTGCCGCCGGTGGGCGTGAGCTTGGCCTGGCTGGCGTCGCCGCCGGCGGCCTGCACGGCGCCGGTGATCCGACCGTCGTTGCCGACGGCCGCGGTGCCGGATGTGGTGCCGTAGCGGACCGGCGGCGGCGTCATCTGGGCCAGAGCAGGCGAGACGAGGGCCAGCGCCGCCCCCGCGAGGAGGAGCTTGCGCATCAGTAGCAGCTTCCGATGATCAGGTGCCCCATTGTGGCGGCCACCGCGCTGACCGCCGTGCTGATCGGCCGCGAGATGCGATACACCTGGCCGGGGATCAGCGCGAAGCTGGTGGACCGGCCGGCGAGCGCGGTGGCTTTCAGGTCGACGTAGAGCAGTTCGCCGCTCGGCGCGTTCGGGTCGTTCTGGATGTCGCAAACCGCGTAGTTCGGCACCATCCAGCCGGCCGGCATGAGGGTGACCGCCACGCCGCCCGTGACGATGGCGCTGACCGGCAGCCCGTTCGGCACGCCGACGCCTGGCGTCGCCGCCACCCCCGGCGCGGTGTCGGCACGGGCGACGCCGGCGAGTGCCAGCACC